>DASZQL010000160.1:0-2508 GCA_035549675.1 Phycisphaerales bacterium
GCTGCTCGAAGGTGCTCGATGGACTGAAGCTCGAAGGCGACCAGAAAGTCGGCGCGGACATCATCCGTCGCGCGATCGAAGCGCCGCTCCGGAATATCGCGAGCAACGCGGGCGTCGAAGGCTCCATCGTCGTGCAGAACGTCAAGGAGTCGAAGGAAGCTCACTACGGCTACAACGCGGCGACCGACAAGTACGAGGATCTCGTGAAGGCCGGCGTCATCGACCCGACCAAGGTCGTGCGCTCGGCCTTGCAGAACTCGTCCTCGATTGCGTCGCTGCTGCTGACGACCGAAGCGATGGTGTCGGAGATTCCTGAGGAGAAGAAAGACGCGCCTCAGGGCGGTGGCCCCGGCGGCATGGGCGGGATGTACTAGCCCGCGGCCCGTCAACACAAACGGCCCGGTGGCATCTGCCGCCGGGCCGTTTCTTTTTTTGCGCGGAATCTCGGTCCGACCGCGCTAGTAGAGCCGGAATCCGAGCTCGATCATCACGATCACCGGGACGGGCTTGCCTTCGCGATCGGTCGCTGGACTGAACAACCAACGCCGCGCGGCTTTGATGGCTTCATTGTCCAGTCCGGTCACGCGATCGAGCGACTTCACGACCCGCACATCACCCACCGTGCCGTCAGCGAGCACGACCGCCTCGACCGTCACCAGTCCTTGGAGCTTCGCGCGGAGCGCGTCGGTCGTGTAAGTCGGCTTGACCTCGCGTAACAACCTCGGCTCGGTAATGCCGGCGCCGATGCGATACGCGCCGCCGCCAAAACCCGCCGTCTCGCCCTCGCCAACTCCCGCACCCCGGCCGGCGCCGATACCCGTCCCTCGCCCTTCTCCACCGAACGTCGCGAGCGACACCGACCGGGCTCCGGTCGCCTGTACGAGATCGGTGTTGGTCGTCACCGGCGCGGTGAGCCGCGGCGGAGGGGGAGGAGGTGGGATCACCGGGGGCGGTGTCACCGGCGGCGGCGTTTCTCGGGGCTGAGGCTTCGGGATCGAAACGGGCTTCGGAGGAGCCGGCGCGGGATTTCCTCCCCCGCCCCCGCCGGGTCCAACCTGCTTCAGATAGACAACCCTGATGGGCTCGGTCAACCTCGCCACCGTTTCGGGGGCCGCCACCGAGAAGATGGCGAGCGCGGCGAACAGCAGGCCGACATGGGCAACCAGAGACACGGCCAGAGCACGGCCAAGACGGTGTTTTTCGGTTCGTCCCACCGGGTTGGCTGACAGCCAACCCGTCGAGACGATACCTGGAACGTCTGACCCAGGCCCTGGGGTCGAGGGTGAGCTTTGCTCTGTTGTCATCGCGCTCCCGCGGCGGCAGGACCAGTATAGCTATAGGACATCCCCGCCGACGACGATCTGAACTTGCAAGCAAGGTGCCGGTCACGTAGCCATCCACCCGTCGTGATGCCCGGCGAGACCTCGCTTCCCTTCAGACGCCGGATGTCCTCGGTGGGCCGCACGCCGGGCCCAACTCGGGTGCTAGAATGGACGCATTCGCCGGCGCGCGCCGGCAGGAGTAACGCATGTTCCGTCTTGGTGTTCCAGAGCTGCTGGTGATTCTCGCGATCGTGGTGCTGATCTTTGGTGCGAGCCGGCTGCCCGAACTGGGTCGCGGCATCGGCAAGGGCATCAAGAATTTCAAGGAAGCGCATCGCGAGGGCGAAAAGACCGACGGCGCGTAAGACCTACCTCTTTCGTCCCTTCTTGCGCGCCGCCTGCCGAAATGAACGCTCGCGGCGTCCAGGCCGCGGGCTGCGGGTTTTCCTCTTCTTCTCCTGCTTCGTCTCCGTCGGTCGTGGTCTCCGCCCATCTCTCCTGGACGAACGGCGGACGGCCTCGAGAATGTCCGACAGCCCCAGGTCAATCTGGCGGCGTTCGAGATCCACGCGGATCACCTGCACCGTGACCCGATCGCCGAGACGAAGTTCGCGCCCCGTCTTCTCGCCCTTCAGAATGTGTGCCTTCTCGATGAACCGGTAGTAGTCATCGGCCATCGTCGAGATATGCACCATCCCCTCGACGAAATGCTGCACGAGCTCGATGAAGAGGCCGAAGGCGCTCACCCCCGTGACGTAACCATCGAACTCTTCGCCGACCTTGTCGGCCATGAACCGGACTTTCTTCCACTGAACGAGCTCGCGCTCGGCCTCGCTCGCCCGGCGCTCGCGCTCGGACGTATGCCGCGCGGTCTCCGGCATATCTTCCGTCAGCTCCGCGATCCGGTCCTCGCTCGGCCGCTGGCGTGACTCGCGCAACGCGCGATGAACGACCAAGTCGGGATACCGGCGGATGGGTGACGTGAAGTGTGTGTACGCCTCTGCGGCCAACCCGAAATGACCGAGATTCGCCGGGTCGTATCGCGCCTTCTGCATCGTCCTCAACATGAGGAACGCGATGGGCCGTTCTTCGGGCTTCCCTTGCATTCTGGTGACGAGGCGCTGGAAGTCCTGCGGTTCGATCCGGTCAGGTTCACCGGACAGCGTGTAGCCCAACGTCGCGATGA
>DASZQL010000161.1:0-26292 GCA_035549675.1 Phycisphaerales bacterium
CATCATCAAGCAGAAGCTCGTCGGCAAGGGAACGGTGATCTCCTCCGCGGCGGCGATGCGCCTCGCGGCGACGGAACGATTCGGCGAGCCCATGTCGATCGTGGAAATCGGCCGGCGCGTCGGCGCCGAGGTCGTCCTGTACGTGCGGATCCAGAACTGGACGCTCGCGCGCGACGTCGGCTCGATCTCGCCGGCGGTGCAGGCGAACGTCAAGATCATCGACACCGTGAAGAACGAGCGCCTCTGGCCCGAAGGCTCCAACGGGTACCCGATGCAGATGACGCTCCCCGTGCAGACGAAGGGCGTTCCGACGTCGCTCGACGAGCGGGCGGCGCTCGAGGACAAGGTCGCCGCCCGTTTCGGACTCGAGATCGCCCGGCTGTTCTACGACCACGAGCGGTCGAGCGTTGGCGACAAGAACCTGACGGACCCGATGACGCCCTGAGCGTTCGTTTCGTGCCCCGGTGCGGCTCCGCAAGACTTCATGACGACCCCTGCCATCCACCTCATCGACACGCGGGATTCGCGATGGAGCGCCGTGTTCGCGGCAGGAATGGCCGCGCGGGGCGGCGCGCCGAGTTCCATCGTGATCGGCATCGGATCCGGCGCCGGATGGAAGCTGCACGCCGCGGGCATCGAACGCGCTCACACGATCGCGCCGGCCATGGGCCGAGCCGAGTTCGCGGCGCGAGCCATCCGGCGCGCGGCGGGCGATGCCGCCGGCACCGGCTCGATCGTGCACGCTTGGTCAGCGGGCGCCGCCGCGGCGGGGCGGATCGCATTTCCGCGGTCGCCTCTAGTGGTCTCGCTCGACGAAAGCCCGGAGCATCTTGGATCCAGCGCCAAGCGCGCGGTGCGCAGCGCTTCGGCGATTACTGGCGCCTCTCCGGAAGTGCTCGGCTCGTGGCGATCGGAAATGGGTCATGGGGGGCTCGCCATTCCTTTCCCAGTCGAAATTCGGCGCGACGACGATCACCACGTTCGCGCCGCTCGCCGCGCCGAATGGGGGCTGTCGGATTCCGATATCGCGATCGGCGCGGTCGGCGAGCCGGCCTCTTCGGTGGACGCCTTCGCTGTCTCCTTCGTCGCCGGGGTTCTCGGCGTGGGGGGCGTCAAGGCCGCGGCGATCGTGCCAGAGGGCGCCCGGTTCATCGAACGGGCTCGGCGGCACTCCATGGCGCACGAACACCCATGGCCCGTGATCGTCGATCCGCGCCCGCCTTGGGAAGTGCTGCGCGGCTGCGATCTGGCGGTGTGGAGTTGCCGGCGACCCGCGTCCGACCACGGCCGCTCGATGAACCCGGCTCCGTCGGTCTCCGCGCTGGCATGGCCCGCGGCGATGGGCGTCCCGATCATCGCGCACGAGGCGCCGGGGGTAGCGGAAACCGTCGGGGGCGAAGCGGGCGCGCGGATCATCCGTGAATCATCGGTGGGCGGCCCGCTCGCGCTGGCGCGGGCGGCGCTCTCGGCGATCAAAGAACCCGACGAAACGCGCCGCCGGGTCGAGCACGCGCGGAATCACATCGGGGGGCACGCGTCGATCGCGTCGTTTCTCGAGGCGATTCGCGAGGCATACGCTCGGGCTCGGCCTGCCGGCGCGAGATGGGAGCACGGAGCACGCTCCCTCACGGCCGCGTCTCGTTGAACGGACATTCACGTTTCACTCGTCTTTTTCAGGCTGGCGTACCAACGCCCAGAGGCATCGGCTGTGGCCGCACCTCGTGCGTCGGCTGGAGGGCGATCCCGAGCGGGATCCGCTTGCCGTCCGGCCCTTGGGGCGGGATCCCATCGCGGTCAACGATCTTCTGGATCGCCATCACGCCCTCGATGAGCTGCTCAGGCCGCGGCGGGCAACCGGGGACGTAGACATCGACGGGGATGAACTGATCGCACCCCTGCACGACGGCGTAGGTGTCGAAGACGCCGCCCGTCGAGGCGCAGGCGCCCATCGAGATGACCCACTTGGGCTCGCACATCTGCTGGTAGATGCGCTGGAGAACGGGCATGGACTTGATCGCGACGCGCCCGGCGACGATGAGCAGGTCGCTCTGGCGGGGGCTGAAGCGCATGACCTCCGCGCCGAAGCGGGCGAGGTCGTAGCGGCTCGACGCGGTGGCCATGAGCTCGATGCCGCAGCACGCGGTGGCGAAGGGCATGGGCCACAGGCTGCTGCGCCGCGACCAGTTGATGACGCGCTGGAGCTGCGTCGTCAGGAATCCTTCAGCGCTGATGGCGGCTTCGATGCCCATGAGTCCTCTTGCCGACGGGAGTGTTTCGGGAACAGAATCAGCGAACGAGCGGCGAGTCTACTATTTTTTCTTTTCAAAATTAGAGAAGGCGTCGTTGTCGACGTCGCTCTCCTCGACCTTGTATTGCCAGGCGCCAGGGCCGCTGGCTCGGATGACTTTCGAATAGCACCCCGCGAGCGCGCCGAGCGCCATCCCCGCCAAGGCCGTCCAGATCACCGCGCGAGCCACTCGACGAATCACATTCCACTCGTTTCCCGGCCGGTATGGGCCGTTTGCCCCCGATGACGACGATCCCCCGCCGCGCCCGCGGCACGCGCCCATTGTAGGAAATCCGACTCCCAAAGTCGCGAACGTCCGTTGCGATGAGCGTCCGATCACCGCCCCGGAAAGGGCGAGAATAAGGCGTTTCCAATGGGTTTGACGCCCATGCCGGGGAGAGGTTCGCAGCGGTCCCAGCGAGGCTTGGGGACACGAAATAAGCGGCCGATCCACCTCCGGGCGCCGCCCTCCAGGCAGGGCCCCTGTGGAGGCTCGACGGATGACGTTCCGATGCACCGCTTTAGTGGCGCTGGTCCTGCTCGCGGTGCTGGCGCTCAGGCCGCACGGGCCGGCGTCGGTCTTTGCGGCATCGGACAGCCCCGAGGTCAGCGCGGATGAGAAGCAGGTCACGGAGACGATCGAGCTCCTGGGCCCGACGTTCACCCGGCTCGACACCGAGCACTTCGTCGTGCTCTCGGATTGCGAACGGTCCTGGACGCAGGCGCGGGCGCACCTGCTCGAGCGCGCATACCACCAGTTCACCCGGATGACTGAGCGTCTCGGCATGCCCGCCCGCGCGCCGGACCACAAGCTCCTGTGCGTGCTCATCAACGACTACGAGGCGTACAAGTCCTTCGCCCGTTCGCGCGACAACGTGACGGCGCCATGGGTCGCCGGGTACTACGCGTCGTATTCGAACCGCGCCGTGTTCTACAACGACGCGACCTCTCCCCGCTTCGAGAAGGCCCGCGGCGATGGCACGATCCTCCCGGCCCAGGCGCGGCAGCTCGACGCCCAGGCGATGGAGGTCACCATCTCCAAGACGCTCCACGAGGCGACGCACCTCATCGCCTTCAACCGCGGCCTGCAATCCCGCGCCCACCAGGCGCCATTCTGGATCACCGAAGGCCTCGCGGCGTGCTTCGAGTCCGTCACGCCCAACCAGGCCTTCGGCCCCGACCACGCCGTCGAACGCCGCGAGAAGGAGTTCGACGACGTCGTCCGCGAGCAGCGGCTCATCCCGCTCTCGGCGCTCGTTGCGATGAACAACGCTCCCCCGGACGACGACGAGACCGCCTCGGTCATGTACGCCGAGTCGTACGCGCTCTTCCGGTACCTGTACCGGTACAAGAGGGCCGCGCTCGCCGGGTATTTCCGTGATCTTCTCGAAGCGGCGCCGGGGCTGAACAGCCCCGCCAAGCACACCCGGATGTTCGAGGCCCGCTTCGGCGACGCCGCGTCGGTCGAGAAGGCGTTCCTCCGCGCGTGGAGCCGGAGAAGCTCGCTCGCCGATACTGGCGGGGAGTGATCCGAAGGCACCCGGCCCTGTTCCTGTTCACCCTCGCGTACCTCGCGCTCGCGGGGGTGATGGCCGCTCGGGCGGGGAACAGCGAGTTCATTTTCTACGGCCTCGTCCTGCTCGCGATCATCGGGATGGTCCTCTGGGCCGACCGTGAGGCGCGATTCTCTGGGTTCGTGCTGTGGGGGCTGTCGATCTGGGGGCTCCTGCACCTCGCCGGCGGGACGGTCCCGATCCCGACTTCGGACGGCTCTCACGCGGTGCTGTACGACTGGTGGATCATCCCGCCGAGCACGCTGAAGTTCGACAATGTCGTGCACGCCTTCGGGTTCTTCGTCACGACGCTCGCCTGCTCGCAGGTGCTGCGGCGATTCCTCGACCCCGCCGCCCGACCCACGCTCGCGCTGCCGGTCCTCACTTGCATGATGGGCATGGGCTTCGGCGCGATGAACGAGGTGATCGAGTTCCTCGCCACGCGGCTGTTCCCGCACACGAACGTCGGCGATTACGTGAACAACGCGCTCGACCTGTGCTGGAACTTCGCGGGGTGCCTGCTCGCGACGATCATCGTGTGGGTCGGTCAGTTTCAGCGCGGCTCGGTGAAAACTGCTCCCATGTAGCGACCGGCGCCCCCGCCGGTCGGCATGCCTACGGCCTGCGAGGGCGCAGGCCGCTACAAAGGACTTTGCGCCGATCAATCGAAGTGATCAACTGCCCTCATCTAAGTCCGCTTCCTTGATCTCGCGGCTAATCCGGTAGCTTTCCGTGAACCACTTGCCCAGATCCGCATCGCGACACCGGGGCGAGCAGAACGGGAACGTCGGGCAATCCTCCCCCACCGTCTTCGAACAGCTCGGGCAGGCGCGGGTGATCCCCTCCGCCGGCCGCGTCCCCGGCAACTCCAGCAGCCGCTCCGCCGGGCCCTCGATCGTGAGGCGGCGCAGCTCATCGCCCTGATGCTCGAGCACGACATCGAATCGCGCGCCGGCTTGGCCTGTGCCGCGCGCCGGAAGCTCGCTCTCGATCCGCTCGGCCCACTCGATGGCGAGGACGGATCGTCCGTCCGCGATGCGATCCCAGCCGATCGCGTCCAGCTCGTCGCCCCCCTGGAGGCGATAGGCGTCGATATGAATGAGATTCGCGCCCGGGGCGGCGTATTCCTGCATCACGACAAACGTCGGGCTGCTGACGGCGTCGGGATCCGCGCCCATGCCGCGGGCCAGGCCGCGGACGAAGCGGGTCTTTCCGGCGCCCAGCTCGCCATGCAGCGCGACGACGTCCCCCGCGCGGAGCAAACGTCCCAGGTCCGCGCCGAGCGCGATCGTGCGCTCTTCACCTTCGGTAACGCGGCTCAGAATGGCGCGCCCGCCGCTCATGCGTGATGGTCCCATCCGATCTCGGCGACATTCACCATCTCGCCATCGCGCGTTCTGACGAAGCATCCGGCACCTTCCGTGACCCGTCCGATGCGCGTGAACTGGGTGTCTGTCCCCGGGCCTTTTTCGGGCAATACTCCGCCCGGACGAACGGTAAAGAGCAACTCATAGTCTTCGCCATCGCCGAGCGCCGAGCGCCAGTCTGACACGCCGTCATTCATCGGGAGCAGGCTCGCTTCCAGCTCGATGCGCACGCGCGACATCTCCGCGACGCGGGCCGCGTCGCGCCCGGCGCCGTCGGAGAGATCGATCATCGCGCCGAGATGCCCTTCCAATGAACCGCACAGCCACGTCCCCTCCTTCACCCGCGGCGTGAAGGTCAGATGCCGCCCCGACCGGAACGACCCGCCCAGGCGACCGGTGACGTACACGTCGTCCCCGGCGTGGGCATCGCTCCGCCGCACCGGGCCGCGAACGGGGTGCGCGCTCCCGATGACGGTCACGCCCAACACCAGCGGCCCGGGCTGCCCGCCGCCGAGCATCGCGATATCTCCTCCCGCCAGCGGGCATCCCATCACCTGCGCCCAGTGCGCCATGCGATCGAAAAGCTCATCGGCGTTGGTGTACCCCGCCGGCAAGCACGCCGCGGCGAAACCCGCAATCGGAGTTCCTCCCATCGCCGCGATATCCGAAGCGCTCCTCGCGACCGCTTTACGTGCGACGAGATCGATCGGAGTGTCCGGCGTGAAATGCCGCCCCTCCACGAGCTGATCGACCGTCACGAGACTCAGCCCCGCGCCCGTGCGGATCGCGGCACAGTCGTCCCCGGGGCCGATGACAATCGGACCACCGGCGTCAAGGCCGTCCGACCGGCGGTAGATGTGCCGAAGCAGTTCGCTCTCGCGCATGGCTCGGGGTCATCCCAATGGGGAACCCAAGCGTACGCGCGATCAAAGGGAAAGGATGCCCGAATCAAAAGAAGAGGATCGGCAGCGCCACGCCCCGACGCTCGTCCTTCTTCGCGGCCATGTTCATCGAGAAGGGCAGCCAGCACTTTTCCTCGGGGATCCAGAACCAGCTGAACTCCATCATGACCTTCGACCCGCCCTTGAGCTGCGCCGGGATCGAAACGCGGAGGCTCACCGGGTCGTCCGTCGCCATCTTGAACACATCCTGGCGGAAGCGGAACTGCGTGTACGCGATCGCGACCGTCGTGCTGCCGTTCGACCCGTGGCGGAACAAATCGCCCTCCGGGCCGGCGTTGACGATCCGCGCGGTGGCTTCCTCGAAGAAGAGCTTGGTCACGGCGAACGGGCTGTCGGGCTTGGCCCACAGGCCGCGCTGGCGCTCGGCCTCGCGCTCGTAGCCGGGCAGGTCGAAGACGAACCGCCCGCCCCAGTGCTGCATGAGCGCGGTGTAGTCGTCCACCGAACCCGTCGCGCGCACGGAGATCAGGTCGCTCTGGCGATCGATGAGCGCCGCGCGCTGCTCATCGCTGAGCGGCGCCAACTGCCCCGAGCCTGAAAAAGCGTGCTCGATCAGCGAGCGCACCTCGGACGAGGACCGCAACGACGCCGTCTCGGTCGGGGACGTGGTCCCATATCCCGCAGTCGGGCGGACCCGTCCTTTGGTGACGATCAGCGCCACCCCCACCGCGAGCAAGGCCAGCCCGAGAGCGATCGCAACGCGTGTCTGGCGATTCATGCGGTGGGAACTCCTAGGATCGAACCATTGTCGGCTCGATTTGCCGGGAGTTCAAGGCGCGCGGCCACTCCCACCGCAGGCCGCCGTCGCAACCCGCAGAAACAGCGCCTCTTACGGCACGATCAGAAGCAGAAGATCTGCTGGGCGCCGATCTCGAACCACAGCCAGACGTGGCACTCGGTGCCCGCCTCGCAGCACGTCTCGAAGGAGAACAGAAGCTGGCCGTCGGGCGCGTAAATCGGGTGGTTGCAGCACGTCATTCCGGAGGGGCAGTTCTGGGTGATGATGATGCCAGCGGGGCCACCGACCTGGATATCGCAACTTGTATTGCCCGGCACAACGATGTTGCCGATCGCGGACGACGACGCGAGCAGCGCCGCGCCCCCCGCAGCGCCCAGCAGCGCCTTGGTCCAACGGTTCTTCAGTTGTTTCATCTCACACCTTCCTTTCTCTCTCGTCGAAACACGGAAATGGCACGCAGCGCCCCAGGGGGCGCGTTCACGGCTACAAGTCGCTTCCTTCCAGTCCCCGCTCGGTGGTGACGAACGGCGTGGCCTGCATCCCCGTCAGCGAGTTCGCGACGGCGGGCCTCGCGCGCGATGAGGGCTCGAGCGAGGAATGCCCGTCGATGAACGCGACGGGCCTTGGCAGGAATGGGATCGCCTCAGCGCCACCCGAGGGCCTCAGCCTTTGGAGCAGCGAGTCGTCGCGCTCCGCGAGCATCGCCTTGGTTGACGGGCAGCGCGTCCGGCTGATGGGCATCGCGCGCCAGTCGCCGGCGCTCTGCGCTTCGCCCGGTGTCCAGTACCTGGGCTCGGCGAGCGCCGCATGGGTCAGCGCGAAATCGCTGGGCCTCATCGCGTCGAGCACCGGGTCGTGAAACTCGCCCGACGCGAACCACACCGGCGTCAGCGGCTCGCCCCACGAGCGGAGCACGACGTTCCACATCCCCGCGTGACCGAACCAGCCGAACCGTACGGACGCGCCGCCCGGGAGCGACACGGTGGTGGTGGGCCCGTGGCCGTCGGTATGGAGTGGGTCGAGCTCCCCGAGCGGGAAGACCCCGTGCCGCTCCGCCGCGTGAGCATGGATGAGCTGGGAAGACTGGGCGATGCGCGTCAGCGCGAGCGCGTTGTCCGCCGTCAATCGCACCGACCGAACGGCCGGCACGGAGATGGCCACAAGCACAGCCGTCACCGCGAGTGCGGCAATGACTTCGACCAGCGTGAACGCAATCCTGGAGCTGACGCCGGCGTTGTTCATGAGCGAGCCCTTCCGGGACCGCTCACACCATGCGCCCGCGCGGCGCGCGGTCAACGAGTAACCGGGGCAGGGGATGTGAACTATTAGAAATTGACATTTCTAATGTCTGATAACGTGTCAGCGGCCGCTAGCCGTTCTTGTCGCACTTCGCGCGCTTGCGCGCACCGCCCCGATTGCCCGGACGCCGCGGAGCGCCCGGTTGCACATCCGCGGCGTCGCGTGGGAACATGGACCAGTGCCCCACCCGGCGCGCCCGATGACCGAGCCGACCCGCCAGGACGACGTGCCCGTTCCCCCTCCGGTTCCCCGTCCGGTGCCGCACCGGCCCCGCGCCCGGTTCACATGGGTGCCCGAGTGGACTGTCACGGGCCCGACCGATCCGTGGGCGGCGCGCAAGGGCGAGCCCCGGGTCTTCGCGCTCCTATGGTGCTGCTACCTCTTCGCCGCCGCGACCGTGACCCTCTTCGCCGTGCGGAGTGTTGGTCCCGCCCGATCCGAGCAGTTCCAATACGGCGCCCGCGGCCTGCTCGTCCTCGTCGCGATCGGCACGGTTGCTCTCTGGCCCCTCGCGCGGCTCAGCCAGGCCTCGCCCGACCGGACCATCCGCGCGACGATCGCCGATGCGCTCATCCTGCTCGCCAGCGTGAACGCCATTGTCTGGCCCATGCCCGTCCTGACACGATGGCCTTGGGAGATTGCCATAGGGCTTCTCGTCATGGTCAGCGCGTGGACACTCGCCGCTGGCGGATGGGTCGCGTGGGGCACGATGCCTCGAACGACCTCCGCCGCGCGCCTCCTCGCCATGCTGATATGCCTTCTCTTTTTGGTCACCGCTCCGGTCTCTCGGCTCTTCGTTCCAGGCGCCGGCAGTCACCAGGCGTGGGAACCCCTCACGCCTTGGGGAATGTTCTCGCCCGTGACAGCGGCGCTGGCGCTGACGGAATCGCCGCCGAACCTGACACCGGTGATGGATCGGAGTAAGTGGTTGCTGGTCATCGCGCCGCTTCTATTGGGTCTGCCGGCTTGGTTCGCGGCATGCCGACCCTCCGGGCAACCTGACAACCCGCCTAAGAAAGGGCCCGATTCGTCCGGTGCGGACTGAGCGGGTACAGTTGGGGGCGTGGGAGGGGAACAACCGTGCCGGATCCGAGGCCGTGGCCATCGCCGCGGCTTCTCGCTTTCCTGACCTGACTCTCGATCGAGGACCGACCTATGGAATTCCTGACCGCCGATGAGAAAGCCAAGCTCGAGTCGAGGCTGAGCGAGCTCAAGTCCCGCAAGCCCATGATGGCGCAGCGGATCGCCGATGCCCGAGCCCTCGGCGACCTCCGCGAGAACGCCGACTACCACGCCGCCCGCGAGGACCAGGCGATGGAGGAAGCGGAAATGCGCGAGCTCGAAAAGCGGCTCGCGCAGGTCAAGGTCGTCGAGAAGGGCGGCCTCGCCGCCGACGTCGTCTTCATCGGCGCCACCGTCAAGCTCCGCGAGGTCGATTCGGGCGATGAAGAAATCTACCGCCTCGTCGGCGAGGCCAGCGGCACGGTTTCGCTCGACATCGTCGAAGTCACCGCCAGCAGCCCAATGGGCGAAGCCCTCATGAAGGCCCGAATCGGCGAGACGATCCGCGTCGATGCGCCACGGAAGGTGATGCGATTCGAGGTGGTGGAGATTCTGTAAAAAGCTGCTGCTTCGCACATGCATATGCGAGCCGCGACCGTGAGGGAGCGCGCTCCAACACCGCACCCCCTGTGTTACGCTCGCATTGATGGCCGAGCCTTTGGCGCAGCGCGACTCCCCCGCCGTTTTCCCCCGCGCCATCTTCCTCGCCTGCTCCTGGACCTGGGTCATCGGGATGTTCTTCCCCGTTTACCTCGTCGCCGAGTTCGGCGCGATGGGGTGGGTCGCCTTCGCCGTGCCCAACGTCCTCGGCTCGATCGCCATGGGTCTCGAAGCGCGCCGCGTGCGCGAGGGTTTCGAGTCGGAGCACGGCCGCGCCATGCGGGCCTTCTCGCTCGTCACGATCTGCTTCCACGTCGCATTCCTGTCGTGGTTCCTGGCGGTGTGCGCGTCAAAGAACCAGATGGTCAAGCAGGGCTACGTCGGCCCGATCATCGCGCTCGTGCTCTTTACGATCGCCTGGGGCCTTGCGCGGCTCGGGATGAAACAGCTCCGCACCGCGGCGATCGGAGCATTCGTCCTCTCCCTGCTCTGCGGCATGATGGCCTGGAGAACCTCGGACACGATCAACCTCCCACCCCGTTTCGGCCCGCGACCCATCGGCGACCTCGGCGCAGCGCTTCCCATCCTCGCGCTCGGCTTTTTCCGCTGCCCGTGGCTCGACCTGTCGTACTGGCGCGTGCGGCGGGAAACTCCCGGCCGCGCGGGCGATCTCGCTTTCATCCTGGGCTTCAGCGTCTTCTTCCTCGCGATGATCGCGCTGACGCTCCTCTACGCGGGCGCGATGGCGAAGGGGTCGTACAGCCTCTACATCCTCGTCCACATCGCGATCCAGTCGGTCTTCACGATCGCCGTACACCTGCGGTGCCGCGCCGATAGCCGCGCGATGTTCAATCCCAACAACCGAGACAACGCGCGCCCTGTCCCGCTCGATTGGTCGCTCGTCTTCGTCGTCGCCCTCGGCCTCTGCTTCGGGCCCATCGACTGGCTCCCCGAATACCGCCCCGGCTACCGGCCCACGCGCATGGCCTACGAACTCTTCATGTCCTTCTACGCCCTCGTCTTCCCCGCGTACGCGTGGATCGTCATGCGCCACTGGAATCTCCCCTCGCGCACGCGCACCCGCACCTGGCTCTTCACGACCGGTCTCGCCACCCCGATGCTCTGGATGGGGTACATCGAGAAGCACTCCCTCTGGCTTCTCCCGACGGTCGGCATCGTGCTCCTCGCGCCCTTGATCGCCCGCGCCGTGACGCCCCGCTCCGACCCGCCTTTCGCGGCGTGACAATCTACTCAAAAAGCCCTTGAATTACAGACCCAACTCCGCTCGACCGGAGGCCGGAAATCGCCTATGATTCGTGCTCGATTCCGACCCCTCAGCGGGACCGCTTTTAGCCTCCATTTCCCCGCTGTCCGGAGCTTCATCCGCAATGCCCGAACCCACCGATCCGACCCCCAAGGGCCCCGACGAAACCGCCGGCGCGCCCGACACCAATAGCGCGCCCATCAACATCGGCGCCGTCCTCGATCTCCAGATCGAAGACGAGCTCAAGGACAGCTACCTCACCTACGCGATGAGCACGATCATGGACCGCGCGCTGCCCGATGCGCGCGACGGCCTCAAGCCCTCCCAGCGGCGCATCCTCGTCGCGATGAACGACCTCAACCTCCGCCCGGGCAAAAAGCACATCAAGTGCGCCAAGATCTGCGGCGACACCTCCGGCAACTACCACCCCCACGGCGAGTCCGTCATCTACCCCACCCTCGTCGGCCTCGCGCAGACGTGGAAGATGCGCGTCCCGCTCATCGACCCGCAGGGCAACTTCGGCTCCATCGACCCCGACCCCGCCGCCGCGATGCGCTACACCGAAGCCCGCATGAGCCATGCCGCGACGGACATGCTCGACGACCTCAAGCTCGACACCGTCGATTTCCAGCCCAACTACGACGACCGGCTCCAGGAACCCATGGTCCTGCCCGGCAAGTTCCCGCACCTCATCATCAACGGCGGCGTGGGCATCGCCGTCGGCATGGCGACCAGCCTCCTGCCGCACAACCCCGGCGAGATTTTCGACGCCATCACCGCGATCATCGACAACCCCGAACTTTCCACCACCGAACTCCTGCAGATCGTGCCCGGTCCCGACTTCCCGACCGGCGGCATCATCAAGGGTCGGCGCGGCGTCGCCGAGGGCTACGCCACCGGGCGCGGCCGTCTCACCGTCCGCGGCGTCACGCACGTCGAGGAAATCCGAGGCTCGCGCGACCGCCAGCAGCTCGTCATCGACACCATCCCCTACCAGCTCGGCCTGCGCACGCTCGTCGAAGCCATCGCCGACGCCGTCAACGACGAGAAGATCAAGGACATCTCCGACGTCCGCAACGAATCGGGGCGCGATGCGCCCGTGCGCATCGTGTGCGAACTCAAGCGCGGCGCCGACCCCGCCGTCGTCGAGAACCAGATCTATCAGTTCACGCCCCTCGAGAGCACGCTCTCGATCATCAACATCGCGCTGGTCAACCGCCAGCCGCGGACGCTCTCGCTCAAGGAGATGATCGAGCACTACATCGGCCACCGGGTCGATGTGATC
This sequence comes from Phycisphaerales bacterium, assembly GCA_035549675.1. Taxonomy (GTDB): domain Bacteria; phylum Planctomycetota; class Phycisphaerae; order Phycisphaerales; family UBA1924; genus DASZQL01. The sequence goes on from DASZQL010000161.1 coordinate 12,419, forward strand.
GAGCGCCGCACCCGGTTCCTCCTGCAGGAAGCCAAGAAGAAGGCCCACGTGCTGGAAGGCCTGATCCTGGCGGTGTGCGACATCGACGAGGTGATCAAGGTCATCCGCTCGTCGCGCACGCGCGAGGAGGCGATCACCCGCCTCGCCGCGATGCGGTTCCAGATCCGCGCCGACCACAAGCACGCCGGGATGATCCCCCAGCGCCTGATGACCACCGTCCGTGCGAACGAGGCCAAGGGAGGCATGCCCCTTACCCGCGTGCAGGCCGACGCGATCGGCGCCATGCGGCTCATCCAGCTCGTCGGTCTCGAGATCGAGAAACTCGTCAAGGACTACGCCGCCCTCGTCGCCGAGATCGAAGGCTACGAATCCATCCTCGCCGACCACCTCAAGGTGCTCGCGATGATCAAGGCGGACTGCGCCGAGATGAAGGCCCGCTACGCCCGTCCTCGCCTCACCAAGATCGAGGAGAGCGAATCGGACCTCAACATCGAGGCCCTCATCCGCGAGGAGGACGTCGCGCTCACGATCAGCCACGAGGGCTACGCCAAGCGCGTCCCCCTCTCGACCTACCGCGAGCAGAACCGCGGCGGGCGGGGCATCATCGCCTCCGACGCCCGCGACGAGGACTTCATCGAGCACCTCTTCGTCGCCTCGACGCACGACGACCTCCTGTGCTTCACCGATACGGGTCGCGTCTTCCGCATGAAGGTGTACGAGGTCCCCGAGCTGGCCCGCACCGCCAAGGGCCGCCCCATCGTCAACCTCATCGACCTCAAGCCGGGCGAGAAGGCCGTCGCCTACATGCCCATCAGCGACTTCGAGAAGACCGAGGATTTCCTCGTCTTCGCGACATCGCAGGGCCGTGTCAAGCGCTCGAGCCTCAAGCTCTACCAGAACGTCAACAAGGGCGGCATCATCGCCGTCGATCTCAACGAGGGCGACTCCCTCGTCGGTGTGACCCAGACCAGCGGCCATGACCACCTGCTCCTCGGCACTGCCGACGGCATGTCGATCCGCTTCCAGGAGAGCGACGCCCGCGCGATGGGCCGCTCCGCCGCGGGCGTCAAGGGCATCGAGCTCGAAGAGGGCGACCGCGTCGTGGGCCTCGTCCGCATCGAGATGCGCGACGAAGCCGATGCCACCAGCGGCATCCACCCCGAGATCGATCTGCTCACCGTCACGGCCAACGGCTACGGCAAGCGCACCGACATGATGGAGTACCTCGTCGCGAGCGAGGGCGAGGGCGGCAAGACTGAGTACCGCACACAGTCCCGCGGCGGCAAGGGCCGCATCGACATCCGCACCACCGACCGTAACGGCAAGGTCGTCTCCATCAAAGCGGTCAAGCCCACCGACGGGGTCGTCTTCCTCACCCAGGGCGGTTTGCTCGTCCGCACGCGAGTCGACCAGATCTCGCGCATCGGACGGAATACGCAGGGCGTTCGAGTCGTGAACCCCAAGGAAGGAGATCGGCTTATCGCCGCCGCGGTCACGCCGCCGGAGGAAACAGTTCAAGGCGAACAGCCACCCATTGCCGCCGAACCGAAGTGATAGGTCGTAGAAGCCGCAATCGGTCCTATGTGACCTGTTCATGGCCCCATAGGCGCATGCGGCCTATTCACCCGTCAGTTTTTCTAACGATGGGCTCGGGATCAGGATCGCCTTGTGGATGCGGGCGCTATCCACCAGCGCACTGACCAAGCCGAGCGTCAGCAGCACCGACGTGAACGCGACAATGAGCGTCCCGATCGCCGCGGGCAACCACACCTCACCCCGCGGCGACACGGCCGTCCAAAGCCTCAGCAGGTCGCCGATCGCGCCGATCACGACTACGCCCGACATCGCCAGGATCGTCTGACGATCGACGCGGCCCGTGCGCAGCACCAGCGAGCGTTTCACGAGATCGCGCGCGACCGGCCGGACTCCCAGGAGGATCACGACCATCGAAACCGCCTCGACCAGCCGCAGCACGATGCGCTCAATCGATGGCGAATCCGTGAAGTATGCGATCGGGCGGGTCGCGTCGATCCGATCGATCACCAGCATGCTCCAGACCAGCGGACCGTGCGCCAGCACCGCGCCGACCATCGCGAGACTCTTCCGGATCGGAGTCTCGCGCGTCGGGCGCACGACGCCGAGCAGCGACAGGCCCGAAAGCCCCGCCAAGACCGCCGCGGCGCGTCCCGCGAGTTCAACCGTCGGCGTATTGAGCGATTTCGTGACGGTCGCCCATGCTTCGCACAGCCGGGGAAGCCAGAGTGTGGCGGCCGCGGCGAGTGCTCCCGACGACCACATCACGAGGCATGTCGCCACCAGCCGGCGGCGACGGATCGGCGTGAACTCTTCCGCGCGCGGGTCGACGCGGTAGAGGATCGTCCCCCGTACCGCCGTGCCGCACTCCGGGCACACGCCGCGGACCGACAGCCCCTGAAGCTCGTACCCGCAGACCATGCAAGGCAGGCTCCCCGTAAGCGAGGAATCCAGCCTCGACATGATCGCCGGCACCAGCTCGATGGCCTCGTCCGGATTCGACCTTTGACGAACACCCACGCCCACAGTGTAGCCCCGCGGCCAAAACCGCCCACCTTCCCATCGTTCTTCCCGCGCGGATCGAGCATCCTCCCGCGCTCGGGGCCGTATTCCTGACCATGACCCCGCTTCTCACGACGACCCACGGCTATACTCGCCCACCCATGCCCGCCGCTACCGCACGCACCGCGCTCGACGCGATCGAACGGCTCCGCGGCAACATCGAGCGCGTCTTCATCGGCAACCGCGAAGCCGTCGACCGGCTCGTCGTCTGCCTCCTCGCCCGCGGCCACATCCTGATCGAAGACGTCCCGGGCGTCGGCAAGACCGTCCTGGCCACCGCTCTCGCCAAGAGCATCGATTGCTCCTTCAGCCGCATCCAACTCACCCCCGACATGCTCCCCAGCGATGTCCTGGGCGTGTCGATCTACGACCGCGATACCGGCGTGTTCAACTTCAAGCGGGGCCCGATCTTCGCCCACATCGTCCTCGCCGACGAAGTCAACCGCACCACGCCCCGCACGCAGGCGGCGCTCCTCGAATCGATGAACGAGGCAACGGTCTCTGTCGAGGGTAAGGTCCTCGCGCTCGACCAGCCCTTCATCGTCATCGCGACGCAGAACCCCTACGAGTTCGAGGGGACGTACATGCTCCCCGAGAACCAGCTCGACCGCTTCCTCATGCAGATCCACCTGGGGTACCCCAGCCCCGCCGACGAGGCCCGCGTGATCGAAACGCGACCCGGCGAAGCGACTCTCCACAACCTCGGCGCGGTGCTCTCGCGCGAAGACGTGCTCCGCCTGCAGTCCGAAGCCGACCGTGTGCGCCTCGACCGCACACTCGTGGACTACATCATCGCCATCGCCACCGCGACACGAAGCAACAACGAGCTGCAGATCGGCCTCTCCCCCCGCGGCACGGTGGCGCTCAGCCTCGCCGCCCGCGCCACCGCCCTGCTCAACGGCCGCGACTATTGCATCCCCGAGGATGTCTACACCAACGTTGAAGCGGTCGCGGGGCATCGCGTCGTCCCCCGCGCCGCGATCTCGAACGACTCCGCCGCGGGCCGTCGCATCATCGCGGATGTGATGCGCACCGTTCCCGCGCCGGTTTAATCGCAAGCGGTCGACTTTCTGCTCTCTCTCCCTCTGGGAGAGAGTCGGGGTGAGGGCTTTCTGCTCTTCTACATGTTTTCTTCGTAGCTATGTCTTTGTCTTGGTCTTTGTCCGCCCCGGAGATCAGAATCCCGGCGCGCCGGGACTTTGCGTCAGCGATCGCACACGCTCAACTCTTACTCATCCGGCCGCTGCTCGACAATATTCTGCCGCTCCCGGTCGTACACGCACAGCATCCCCGGCTGCTCCGCGACGCGCGCCACCTTGTGCGAGCCGTCGCAGAACGGCATCGTTCGGCTGAGCCCGCACTGGCACACCCACAGCGCCTTCCCCTCGGGAATGTCCTTCGCTTCGATCTTGTGGGGGTTGAGCGCTTCGAGCCGGACGAGTCGGGGCATGGCGGTTCTCACAAAGCGTGATTCGTTGGGCCAGCATACCCGCCTACTCCTCGAGCGCCCTCCCGTACTTTCTCACCGCCTCGCGCGCCTTGTCGCGCACGTGGACCGCGTCGGAGATGTTCTCCCACCGCAGCATTTCCCCTGCCCCCGGCACGAAAACCAGCGTTTTCAGCGCCACCACGCTCTGCCCCGTGCGCTCCGAGAGTTCCAGCTTCTTCACCGCCGTCAGCGGCATCTCGCGCACCACTTCCACCAGGTGCCCCGAAATCGTCAACACCCGTCGGTCCGTCAGCAGGTACCGCTTCCGCGACCACGGCTCGAGATCACGCAGCAGCGGCACGAGCATGAGCCCCACGGGAACCAGCACGAGAGGCTTCGCCCATCCCAGAATGCTCGCCGGCAAAATAAGATAGACGACCAGCACGAACGCCGCCGCCGCGAACCACCCCGTCGCCTCCGCCACCAGCGACCGCGCCAGCGGCGGCCGGATGTCGATGATCACCACCTCCGCCGGGTGCAGCTCAAAGAACGCCCGCGCAATCGCCCGAGGCGCCGCAGCCGCGTCGGCCTCCGCCGCCGCCGCGACCCCCCCACCGATCTCATTCAATCCGGGGTTCATGTCCATTGAAAGTGTATTCATCGGCCCGATCCCGTCCGAACAACCGCGGACCTTTCTCCGTAGCATCGGCAACATGAGGGAACCCGATCGCCCCGCGCCGTCGTCCTCCGACCCTTCCACACCCGCCACGTCACCAGCACGCCCGCGAAAACCGTTCCGCACGTTCGGCTGGACGTGCGTCACCTTCGCCGCCCTGGTGCTCATCGCGATGCATGTCATCCACGTCCCACTCACCGGCACGACCTCGAGCCAGGACACGCTCGCCTACCTCGTCTTCATGCTCCGCACCTTCGAGTTCCACATCGGCATCGCCGTGCTCTGCGGCTCGCTCTTCGCCCTCCTGTGCCGCTTCAAGTGGATCGCCGCCTCCGCCGCGATCATCGGCGCGCTGTACATGACCCCCGAAGCAACGCGGCTCGGCTTCAATGGCGGCGATGCACCGACCGAGAGCGAAGCCACCATCTCGATCCTCTCCGCCAACGTCTACGTCGCTTCCACCGAGCCCGGCTGGCTCGCCGCCCACATCCAGCGCGAAGAACCCGACGTCGTCCTGATCCAGGAATTCACGCCCGAGCACCGCGACGCGCTCGAGCGCGCCATCGGCACTGGTTACGCGTTCCGCGCCGAGCGCGGCAAAGGCGGCCCCTTCGGCCAGGCGATCTGGTCCAAACTCCCCTTCCTCGTCGACCCGGTGATCGACCCGCACCACGACCCAGAGCAGGGCATGGACCGAACAGTCCTCGACTCCGGCGACCCCATGATCCGCGTCGTCGTGAGCGTCGGCGGCCGCAGGGTCACCATCCAAAATGTACACCTCTTCCCACCGACCTCACCCGAAACCCTGAAAGCGCAGCGCGCCGAAGCCGACTGGCTTTCACGCTGGTCCCGCTCGATGCGCGACCGCGGCGAGCCATTCATCATCGCCGGCGACTTCAACTCCACCCTCTCCAGCGAAACGATGCAGTCGCTTCTCGCCTCGGGCCTGCACGAAGCCCAATCCCAAGCCGGCGCCGGCCGCGGCACGACCTGGCCCTACACCCCCCGCTTCCGCTGGGCGCCGGGCATTAAGATCGATCATGTCCTGATGAGCCCCGACCTCCGCGCGACGGAGTGCAGGCAGATCCAGGGAGCGTCGGATCATCGGGCGAACATGGTGCGACTCGCCATCACCGCGCGAAACGCTGCCTTCAAAGTGAACTAGTGAATATGTCTGATCCAGTCGGGAAACGCAGCGCAGTGCGCTGACGGATCAAGAACCCGGTTCTGTAAGTACATGAACCCGCGCGGCAACCAGAACGGCGAAAACAACAAGCTCGTCGTGGACACACTCCGCCATTCATTTCCATCATGAACTTGCGATTGCCAACCGACCGGGTTTGAACCACGCAACTTGATGCCTACTCGAGCTCGATGTGTTAGCGCCCAAAGAATGCACCCAATCGCCGCCGAGCGATCCATGAAATGGTTGTGATCGCCTTCCCAATGGACAACGATTTCATCGCGATACGACGTCCACCCGAAACCAAAACCGTCCGGTGACGGCGCATCGAACCATACTTCTCGATCACTGAGCTTTGTCGGTGCGAGGCCCGCCGACTCAACGATCGGCAAGACCACCGACGTAATCGGTCCGAGGATGCTCACCCATTCGCCGCCGCCCCCACCGTCATCGTCACCGGCACGAAGCTCGGCTTCACCCGCGACTCGAACTCCTCGCGGTACTTGTTCATGATCGTCCGCACCGCCCAGTTCGTGCCGTCCGCGAGGCCGCAGATCGTCGTGCCCGGCATCGCGCCCATCCCCGTCGCGATCTCGAGCGCGAGGTCCAGGTCCTTCGTCCGCCCGTGGCCCTCTTCGATCCGGCACAGGATCTGGTACAGCCACCCGCTGCCCTCGCGGCAGGGCGTGCACTGCCCGCAGCTCTCATGCTTGAAGAACCGCGCGAGGTTCCGCGCGACCGCCACCATGTCCGTGTCCTCATCGAACACCGTCGGGCACGCCGTGCCGAGGCCCAGCACGTTGTACTTCCGGCCGACGTCGAAATCCATCTCCGCGTCGTACTGGTCCGGGCCCAGAATCCCCGTCGAGATGCCGCCCGCGATCGCGCCCTTGTACTTCTTGCCGCCGCGCATCCCGCAGCAGTAATCCTTGCTCTCGATCAGCGTGCTGAGCGGGATCCCGAGGTCGCACTCGTACAAGCCGGGCCGGTTCACGTGCCCCGACACGCCGAAGAGCTTCGACCCGAACGACGGCGGCCCGCCCACCGTGCTCGCGCACCCCTGCGCCTGGAACCACGGCGTTCCGAACTCGATCAGACTCGGCAGGTGCGCGAGCGTCTCGACGTTGTTGATGATCGTGGGGCGGCCGAAGAGCCCCTTGATCGCCGGGAACGGCGGCTTGATCCGCGGCCAGCCTCTCTTGCCTTCCAACGATTCAAGCAGCGCCGTCTCCTCGCCGCAGATATACGCCCCCGCGCCGCGATGGACGTAGCACTCCACCGCCCACGTCCCGCCAGCGGCGGTCGTTGAACCCCCCAGCAACCCCTGCTTGCCGAAGACGCCGTTGGCGTACGCCTCCTTGAGCGCCTCTTCGAGCACCATCGCCTGGCGGTAGTACTCGCCGCGGATGTAGATGAACGCCGCGGAAAGCTTGCACGCGTAGCACGCGATCGCGATGCCTTCGAGCAAGAGGTGCGGGTCGAAGTCCATCAGCAGCCGGTCCTTGAACGTCCCCGGCTCCGACTCATCCGCGTTGATCGCGAGGTACCGAATCCCCGTCTCCGCTTGCGACTTTCCTTCCTCAACCTTGGGCAGGAACGTCCACTTGAGCCCGGTGGGGAATCCCGCGCCGCCGCGCCCGCGCAGCCCCGAGTCCTTCACTTCATTCACCAGCGCATCGGGCTTCATCGCCAGCGCCTTGCGAAGCCCGGCGTACCCGCCCGTGCGGATGTACTCGTCGTACTTGACGACGTGGCGCCCGGCGGGATCGGCGAAGGGCCAGCAGGGGATGCGCTTAGTCAGGGCCGGGGATTTGAGCTTGGGCGACCAGACGGGCATGAAGCGGCTCCGGGGAAGACGCCGCGATTGTATGAAACCTTCGGCATCCGCTGTTCTCGTCGCCGCGCAGGGCGATAGCCGTCAAGTTCCCGCCAGAAACATCGCGGCACAATCGGCCCCGATTTGTCGTGCTTTTGCTTGTGGCCCCCGCGTGCTCCACGCATACTCGAATTCGGCCCATCAGCACAGAACCGAGGCCGGACCCCCGCGCCAGAGAGCGAGAGGAGACCTCCTTTGAGCAATCGCTTTTCGTTGTGCACGTTGACCGGCCTTTCCATGGTGACCGTCGTTGCGGTCATTGGCACAGCTCCCGCCGGCCCGCTGACCCCGCCCACAGGCCCCGTCGCGCCGACGCCCGGCCCTGAGCCGCGCATCGCGATCAACGCGACCAACACGCCCGGCGATGCCAACTCGGTTCTTAAGATCACAGCGCCGGGCAGCTACTACCTGGCCGCGGATATCGCCGGAGTCTCCGCCCGGAATGGCATCGACATCGCCGCCAGCAACGTCACCATCGACCTCAACGGCTTCACCCTCAGCGGCGTCGCCGGCTCCCTGGACGGGATCGCCACCGAGGGCGTGCGAACCGGCATCGTCATCCGCAATGGGTCCGTGACCGGCTGGGGGAACGACGGTATCGACCTCCTCACCGCGGGCGTCAGCGAGGGCGCCCTCCTCGAGAGCATCCTCGTCACAACGAACTCGGTGATCGGAATCAGGGCCAGCGCCGGAACGACGGTCACAGGGTGCACCGCCCGGCAGAACAGCAACCACGGCATCTCCCTCGGAGCGGGCTGCACAGTGAGCGGATGTGTGTTCACCAGTAACGGCGTGAACGGCGTCCTCGCGGGCGCCTCCAGCACCGTGACGGGCTGCTCATCCAACTCCAACGGCTCCAACGGGTTCAACCTCGCTACCGCGTGCTCGATCTCCAACTGCAGCGCGAACAGCAACACCGCGAACGGCTACTTCACGGGCCCGGGCACCACGATCTCCGACTGCACCGCCACCGCCAACGGCAGCGACGGCATCGATACGTCGGATGGCTCCTCCGTCCATCGCTGCACACTCGCAACCAACGGCGGCGACGGGATCGAAGCCAGCAGCGGCTCGCTCGTCGCTGACTGCGTCTGCTACGAGAACACCCAGAACGGCATCGAGGCCTTCTCCGACAGCATCGTCCGCGGCAACGTCTGCACCACGAACGGGCTCGCCGCAGGCGACGGCGCCGGCATCCGCGTCGCCGGCAACAGCACCCGCGTCGAGGGCAACAGCTGCGTCAACAACGACCGGGGCATCGACGTCGACTCCTCCGGCAACGTCATCGTCCGCAACTCGTGCGCCGGCAACACGACCAACTACGTCTTCGTGGCCAACAACTACTACGGGCCGATCATCGACCGCGCCAGCGTCGCGAGCGCCGCCGTCAACGGCAGCGCCGCGACCTCCACGCTCGGCTCAACCGACGCGAACGCGAACTATTCGCATTGACGGGCTTCGTTCTCAGGCCTTGCTCAAGAGAACCTGAACGATCGGGCGGTACGGCGAAGCGGCTGAACCAGAAGGAGGACTGATATGCAGTTGTTCATTTCCACCGTTGCGGCGCTCGCGAGTCTCGTCATGGCGGGCCCGCTCGCGCCGCCCGCCGGGCCCGTCGCGCCGACACCCGGCCCCGAACCCCGCATCCCGATCAACCAGGCGAATACACCCGGCGATGCCGACTCTCTCTTCCAGATCACGCAGTCCGGTTCCTATTACCTGACGGGCAACATCGCGGGCGTGACAGGCAAAAACGGGATCGAAATCACGGTCTCGGGCGTCACGGTTGACCTCAACGGCTTTGAAGTCCGCGGCACCTTGGGCGACCCGTTCGACGGCATCCAGGCCGTAGCCCAGAGTGATGGGATCAACATTCGGAACGGCTTGGTCCGTGACTGGAGATACGGCGTTAACCTGTCGGGCGCACACAACTGCGTCCTCGACGAGCTTCGGGCCAATAAGAATATTCTGGCCGGCATCAGCGTCGGCACCGGCAGCACCACCAGGAGGTGCGCGGCCTTCGACAATGCCAACATCGGTATTCTCGCCTCCGACGGCTGCACGATCACCGATTGCACGGCGTCCTTCAACACCAACGACGCCACGGACGCGGGAATCTACACCGGCGCCGGCTGCACCATCCGCGGCTGCGCCGCCTACAACAACAATATCGGTGACGGCATCCGGACCGGCCCCGGCTGCGCCATCATCGACTGCTCCGCCTATTACAACTTCGGCAACGGTATTTCTCCGGGCACGTCGTGCACGATCACCAACTGCTCCGTCGACAGCAACAGCGCCATCGGGATCTCCGCCGAATCCAGCAACGGATGCACGATCGCCGGCTGTTCGGTCCATGCCAGCGGCGGCATCGGCATTTCCCTCGGCTCCGGTAACGTGATCAAAGACTGCTCGGTCAACAGCAACGGCGCCCAAGGCATCGCCGTCAACTCCGGGAACACCATCGTCGGCTGTTCCGCGGCCCTCAACCGGCTCGACGGCATCAGGGCATCGACCGACAACTTCATCCACGCCAACACGTGCGACAGCAACGGCGCCAACGGCGACGGCGCGGGCATCGTCACGCTCTCGACCGACAATCGAATTGAGGACAACAGTTGCACCGACAACGACCGCGGCGTCGACGTCGATGGCACGGGTAACATCATCCTCCGCAACTTCTGCTCGGGCAACACGTCAAACTGGGATGTGGTGGCCGGGAACGTCATTTTCGTGGTCAGTGCCACGACAAGCGGCGCCGTGCTCGGCTCATCCGGCGGGACCGCGCCCGGCTCGGCCGATCCCAACGCGAACTACTCGTACTGAGCCCGAGCCGTCAGTTCCCAAACAGATTCTTCGCCGCGAACATCCCCTCGCTCTCGAAGAACCCCAGCGCCTCGTCCACCGACTTGAAGATCTTCGTCGCCGTCTCCGTGATGAAGGGCGACGGGTTCTTCCTCGGCTTCCACACGACGTACACCTCTTTGGTGTGCTCGAAGGCGTGGTGCAGCTCGCGCTCCACGCCGCTCGAGAGCCCCGGGATCCCCCCGGGCAGCTCCGGCACGAAGCTCACGATCATGTCCGACTGGTCGATGAGCTTGAAGTCCCGCATGTAGATCTGCCCGTCGATGTCCCCCGCGATGTCGAGCACCTCGCGCACCCGCACGCGGATCGGTTCCGCGACGGCCTTCGAGCCGCCGAAGCTGTGCGCCTGCATGTCGAGGAACTTGTCGGTGTTGCCCTCTTTCGCCGCCGCGACCGCGCGGTCGAGCAGCAGCTTCTCGTCCACGTCCGCCGGATCGAAGGCGATGAAATGGCTCGCCAGCTCCGCGCGGAAGTGATCGATCTCCGCCAGCACGTCCGGCATGTCCACGACGTGGCTCATCGGGAAGCTGGGGTACACCTTCTTCATCTCCGACCGGCACACCAGCCGGAACATCGTCTTGTGCGTCGACTCGTGCCTGCCGCGGCTCAGAATGTAAAACGGCTTGTGCAGCGCCTGCGCCATGATCTCCGTCGCGAGGATCTCCTCCTCGCGCCACACCATGCAGTCCTTGAGCGTCGCGTCGATGTCGTGGTCCCGGTGCAGCCGGTGGTGCACCACCTCGATGTTGTCCACGAGGCACACGAAGATGTCCGGCTCCAGCAGCTGGATCTGGTCGAAGTCGAACGCCGAAAAGAGACCGTGCCGCCAGCGGAACGTCGCGTGCGTGTTGACGATGACGTTCTTCTTGCCCTTGGCGTCGGCGATGATGTCCTTGATCGCCGCCCGCCGCAGCGAGTTCAGCCGCGACCACGGAAGGTCGAGGATCCGCCCCGGCCGGATGTCCCGCCCCTCGGCGTACATCATGTCCCCGACGTGGTACGCGTCGATCGTCTCCCCCTGCTGCCCGGCGAAATCGACGGCCGCGCGGAGAAACTCCTTCTTGTCCATCCCGACCTGGCCGGTGACGATCGCACGCATGAAGAAAAGGCTCCCAGTCGTTTGCGCGAGCGAGTGTAGCCGACCGGACCCGAAAGACTGACGAATAGCCCCGATTGGGCTATCCTCTCCGCCCCCATGTCCATCCTCGTCAACGCACAGACCAAGGTCATCTGCCAGGGCATCACCGGCGCCTTCGGCGCCATGCACACCAAGGGCTGCCTCCACTACGGCACCAAACTCGTCGGCGGCGTCACGCCCGGCAAGGGCGGCTCCAAGGACGACAACGGCCTGCCCATCTTCGACACCGTCAAAGCCGCGGTCGATGCCACCGGCGCCACCGCCACGATGATCTTCGTCCCCCCCGCCTTCTGCGCCGATGCGATCCTCGAAGCCGCGGACGCCGGGCTCGCCGTCATCGTCGCGATCACCGAGGGCGTCCCGGTGCAGGACATGGTCCGCGTCCGCGCGCTTCTCGACGACATGAACATTCGGCGCGACGTCAAAGATCAAATCACCCTCATCGGCCCCAACTGCCCCGGCATCATCACGCCCGGCCCCAAGACCGGCTCAGGCGATTCCGCGAGCAGCACCTACACCAACGCCGGCTGCAAGATCGGCATCATGCCCGGCTACATCAACAAGCACATCACCGAAGCCAAAACCAAAAAAGCCGTCGGCATCGTCTCGCGCTCCGGTACGCTCACCTACGAGGCCGTCTGGCAAACCTCCAACCTCGGCCTTGCGCAGTCCACCTGCGTCGGCATCGGCGGCGACCCGGTCCGCGGCCTCTCGCACGTCGATTGCCTCCGCCTCTTCCAGGACGACCCCGACACCCACGGCATCCTCATGATCGGCGAGATCGGCGGCACCGACGAAGAGACCGCCGCCGCGTTCGTGAAGCAGCACGTCAAGAAGCCCGTCGCCGCGTTCATCGCCGGCCGCACCGCCCCGCCCGGCAAGCGCATGGGCCACGCCGGCGCGATCATCAGCGGCGGCCAGGGCGGCGCCGAGGAAAAAATCGCCGCCCTCCGCGCCGCCGGCATCACCATCGCCGAAACCCCCGCCGACATGGGCGCCGCCATGGCCAAAGCCATGGGCATCTGACCGTCCATTATTGGGCATAGAGCCGTCGGCGCAAGCCGACGGGCACCAGGCGCGCGGTGCCTCTGTTCCGGCCAAGGGAGTTGCCCAGGGTCGGGACGCCCCTCTGCATCAGCACATTTTGAAATGACACGGCAAGCGCCCGCTGACGCTGCCTTGGCACATGTGAATTTGTCTTCACAGCCCATTCCCGTTCCATGCCTAGCCTGATTGCGCACAGGTGATGCCGTTCGCACGCCCAACGGCGGGCTTCGAGTCGAGCATCCCCCCAACTGTGGAGGTCACAACATGAGGAAGATGCTCCGACTGACCGCGATGATCGTTCTCGCTCCCATGGCGCTGCTTGCAGCCTGCGCGCCCACGCACTTCGTCCTGCCCGGCACGCGCCAGTCCATCAACGACCTGCGCTGCGACGGCGGCACGTCCACCTTCAACTACACCGCCAACCGCGACGACAAGTCCATCTATCTCGACCTGAACAACACCGGCTCGTGCCCGATGCTCGTCGTCCGCACTGCCGGCGGCAACGAGACCGACCGCTTCACCGTCCCCGGCGAGAAGCACGCCTACATCCGCCTCAAGCAGCGCGGCGACTTCACCCTCACCGTCTCCTGCCCCGCCAATGCCGTCGGCTCGTCCTGCGGCGGGTCGCTCCGCTTCGTCGCCGAGCGAAAAGGCGCCGCCGACGGCACCGCCGGCAGCGCCGCCGAGTGGATCATCCTCGAAGGCGACCAGGTCTCCGAGCCCATGCCCTGCGACGCCCCAAGCCGCGAACTCCCGATCCATCTCATCAACCGCGACAGCAACCCCCTGCCTCTCCAAGGCGAAGTCGACAACACCGGCGGCTGTCTCGAGTTCAACCTCGACGTCCGCGCCGCCGGCATGCAGTCCCGCCACGACGACGGCCGGGGCGGCAATCCTTCAACCTTCAATCTCAACATCCCGCCCGACAAGGACTGCACCTTCTACGTCTCCTGCTCCGGCCCGCACGCGAGCAACTGCGACGGCCGCGTCCGCCTGACCATCCCCGCGCAGGCACGCTAACTTTCACAGACCGCCAACTCATGCGAACGTACCACTGACCCCGTC
>DASZQL010000162.1:0-1950 GCA_035549675.1 Phycisphaerales bacterium
TCACCGAACTCCACGACATGCTCGCGACCGAGGGCCTCGCGCGCATCCTCCTCGACCTCGAACACCGCGGCGAGCTCACCCAGCGCATCCGTCTCTACGCCACCCGCGAAAACTTCGACGCACTCTTCGCGATGACCGAACCTCTTTCCTCCCGTGGCGCAGGCGTCCCGCCTGTGTCTTCCACCGGCTCTCATTCGGCTCCTGCCCGCTTGATCTCCGGCTCCCGCCTCATCTCGCTCGACGGCCTCAAAATCTTCACCGACGGCACCCTCAACAGCCGCACCGCCCACATGCTCCACCCCTTCAACGACCCCATCCCCGACCACTCCCGCGGCACGCCGATGATGTCCCGCAACGACATCGCCGAATCCATCGCCCTCGCCGATTCGCATGGCCTCCCCATCGCCGCCCACGCCATCGGCGACGCCGCCGTCCGCACAACGCTCGACGCGATCGAGCGGGTGAAACCCAAAGCCCGGGGTCAGCGCATCGAGCACGCTCAGTTCGTGGATGAGGCGGACATCCCGCGCTTCGCGCGCCTCAACGTCATCGCCTCGATGCAGCCCTGCCACCTGCTCACCGACATCGAAGCCATCGAGCGCTTCGCGCCCCGCCGCGCGCACCGCGCCTTCCCGCTCCGCGATCTCATCGACGCCGCCAAGCACGCCGGCCACGACCCCGCCCGGCTCATCTTCCTCGGCTCCGATGCCCCGATCGTGCCCCCCGATCCCGCCGACAACCTCCAAGCCGCGGTCCACCGCCGCCGCGCGGGCATGCCTCCCGACCGCGCGATCGCACCGCAGCAAGCCATCACGCACGAAGAAGCCGTCCAACTCTCCCGCCCCGCGATGCACTGAGCGTGCCACTACAGGCGGCTGCCCTGAGCCGACTGTAGTGCTCCGGTGCGCATCGCCACTTTTTCACATCAGCGTCCACCGCCCCAGCGACCGTGCCGCGATCCTTTTCACTGAGCACTTTCCGCTTTCTACACTTCCTCCATGCCGCCCCTCGTCTGCCTCTCTCGCCCACTCGCCTTCCCCCTCGACCTCCCCGGCGCCGAGATCCGCACCGGCCCCGAGCGCGGCTTCGCCTCCCGCCAGGACGCCCTTGACTTCGTCCGCGGCTGCGACGCCTTCCTCTCCTGGATCTCCGAGCGCATCAACGATGAGTTCCTCGACGCCGCGGGACCGAAGCTGAAAATCGTCGCCAATCACGCCGTCGGCTTCGACAACATCGACGTGCCCGCTTGCCGCAAGCGCAACGTCGTCGTCACGATCACCCCCGACGCCGTGACCGAGGGCGCCGCCGACCTCGCCTGGTGCCTGCTCCTCGCCGCGGCACGAAAGCTCCACGCGCTCGAACACTTCGCCCGCGATCAAACCTCGCCCCACGGCTGGAAGGCCTTCGGGGTGCTGGGTCCCCGCGATTTCCTGGGCCTCGATATCGCCGGCAAGACGCTCCTCATCATCGGCGCGGGTCGCATCGGTTATGCCACCGCACTCCGCTCCCTCGGCTGGGGCATGCGCGTCCTCTACGTCGCACGCACCCCCAAGCCCGAATTCGAGTTCGCGCCGCTGAATGCCCGTCGGGTCACGCTCGACGAAGGCCTGCGCGAAGCGGACTTCATCTCCGTCCACACGCCGCTGACACCCGAAACGCGCCACCTCATCAACGCCGGCAACCTCAAGCTCTGCAAGCCCACCGCCGTGATCGTGAACACCGCGCGCGGCCCGGTCATCGACGAAGCCGCGCTCGCACAAGCGCTGAAAGCCAACCAGCTCTGGGGCGCGGGCCTCGATGTCTTCGAGAACGAACCGACGATCCACCCCGATTTGCTCACACTCGACAACGTCGTCGTCGCCCCCCACGTCGGCAGCGCGACGCACACCTGCCGCAAGCGAATGGCCGACCTCTGCGCCGCCAACATCCGCGCGGTCCTCGAAGGCCGCC
>DASZQL010000163.1:0-9158 GCA_035549675.1 Phycisphaerales bacterium
CGGCCGGCCCGTGTCGTGGAACGCCTTGATCTCGTCCACGATCGCCCCCCACTTGTCCTTGGCCGTGAGGTACACGACGTCATCGAAGTCGCGCCGGGTCACCGGCACGTTCGTCGGGATGACCACGACGTCGAGCTTGTAGATGTCGTGGAACTCCTGCGCCTCCGTGTCCGCCGTGCCCGTCATGCCCGCGAGCCGCTTGTACATCTTGAAGAAGTTCTGGATCGTGATCGACGCCACCGTCTGCGTCTCGGGCTTGACCCGCACGCCCTCCTTCGCCTCGACCGCCTGGTGCAGCCCGTCCGACCACTGCCGCCCGACCATCGGCCGACCCGTGTTCACGTCCACGATCACGATGCTGGGTTCCGCGCGACCGCTGTACTGGTCGGGCACGCTCATCACCACGTAATCCACGTCCAGCTCGTACACCGCGTGCGCGCGCAGCGCCTGCACCATGAGGTGCGGCATGTCGATGTTCTGCCCCACGTAGAACGACCCGATGTCCGCCTTCCGCTGCGCCTCGACCACGCCGTGGTGCGTCAGGTGCGCCTGCTTCCGCTCCCGCTCGACCTCGTAGTACCGCGTGTGCCGGTCCCGCTCCGTCTCGAGCTGCGGCAGCCGGGCCTTCGCCTCCGCCAGTTTCTGCTGGAGCGCCGGCACCGCGTCCTTGTCCCGCGCGTTGCGGATGTCGCCCTCCGTGCCCTTGATGAGCTTCTTGCACTCGTCGACTTTCTTGTCCGCTTCGTCCCACGGGCGGTTCATCTGCACGAGGTGCAGCGCCAGCTGGTTCGCGAGGTCGTACCGGGGTTGGTCGTCGTGCGCCGGGCCCGAGATGATCAGCGGCGTGCGGGCCTCGTCGATGAGCGTCGAGTCCACCTCGTCCACGATCGCGAACTCGCGCACGCGCTGCACCTGCGCATCCGCCGACCGCTTCATGTTGTCCCGCAGATAATCAAACCCGAACTCGCTCGTCGTGCCGTAGATGACGTCGCAGCGGTACATCTCCCGCTTGAGGTCCTCGTCCTGCATGTGCATCGGGTGGATCGCCCCGACCGTCAGCCCCAGCGCGCGGAAGTACGGGTACGTCCAGTCCCGGTCGCGCTGCACGAGGTAATCGTTCACCGTGACGACGTGGACCTTGAACCCGTCGATCGCCGCGAGGTAGCACGCGAGCGGCGCGACGATCGTCTTGCCCTCGCCCGTCTTCATTTCCGAGATCTTGCCGCCGTACAGCACCATCGCGCCGATGAGCTGCACGTCGAACGGCCGCGCCCGGAACGGAGGGCGGCTCTGCGGATAGATCGCCCGCACCGCCTCGTAGAACTCCGCCGGGATGTCCATCCACGCCCACCCCGGCTGCGCCTCCGTGTTCCCGAGCAGGTCATCCACCGGCGCCCGGGGCGCTTCCGCGTCCATCTTCGCGATCAGGTCGTCGTACACCGCCCGCATGTCCGCCGGCAGCTCGTTCTTCCGGAACACCTCCCGGTACTTGGGATTGAACGCGCTCCGGATGCCCACGCCCCGGTCCATCGCCTCGCGCGCCGTCGCGAACGCCTCGACGAGCAGATCGTCCAGCGACTCGCCCGCCTTGTGGCGGGTGCGGAACTCCTCCGCCTTGGCGCGGATCTGAGCGTCCGTCATCTTGCGGACCTGCGGCTCCATCGCCGAGATCTGCTCCACGCGCATCGTGTACCGCTTCACGAACCGCTCGTTGCGCGAACCGAAAATCTTCCGGATGATCGGACCGACGACAGGGATATCCGAGTTGCTGGCCATGGGGATTCAGCTTTCGTGCGCGGCACCGGCAAACGGCCCGCCGCGCGGTTCGCCGCGGTGTCACAGACCACGCGGCTCAGTCATGACTGGAATGAACACAAGCGCCCGGTTCCTCCGGGCCTTCTCGGGCGCGACGCCCGAGGTGATTGCACAAATCGACGACCGCTCAACCCACCGGGGGCGGCAGGTCGAGGTGCAGCACGGTCACCCGTGTATCGTCGAGTGCGATTCGAGACGTCCCGATCTCGGGAACGATCCCGCTCGCCCTCAGTTCAACAGTCCACCGATCCAGGCCCGTCGGCGCCGCGATGGAGTTGGTCCATCCATGCAGCCGCGACCTCGCCGTGACGTGGCTCGTCTCACGCTTGGCCCGAACCTCACGTCCCGGAATCGGGTTCGAGGGATCGCGCTTCAGGCCGTCCCTCAGCGCGATCTCCGTGAGGAACGCGCTCTCCGTCGCCGCCGCCGCCGCGACGCCGGGGAACGACATCAGGATCATCACCGCAACCAGCACCGTCCCCGCCGCGACCAACGGTCGCTGACGGCATCCGGAATATGGTTTGGTGTTTGTGTGGGGCATGATGAGATGAGTCGGCAGGAAGTATCGGCGCGCCGAGCGCGCGAAGCAAGCCGCGATGCCCGCTTGCCATACTGAGCGTCAATGGTCGCCGAGCCGCACCCGGATATCCCGATCCAATGGTTCGATGCCGTGGACTCCACGAACCGGGTCGCCGCGGACGCCCTCCAAGCCGGTCAGGTCGCTCCGCAGGGCCAGGTGTTCGTCGCACGGCGCCAGACCGTCGGTCAGGGCCGCATGGGCCGCCAGTGGCAAAGCCCCGAGGGCGGCCTGTGGTGTACCGTCGTCCTCCCGGCCGCGGATAGCCCAACAAGCCTCGACGCTCTGGGCCTTCGCGTCGGCGTGGCCTGCGTAACCGCGATCCGCCGCGTGCTCGCCGACGCCGGCGCCACGCCGCTTGTCTCAGAGACCGGCCTCAAATGGCCCAACGATGTGCTCATCAACCGCCGCAAAGCCTGCGGCTCGCTCTGCCGCACCATCCGCTACACCAACACCACCTGGCTCATCCTGGGCGTCGGGATCAACGTCAACAACGACCCGCACAAACTGGGCGAAGACCTCCGTCGGCCCGCAACGAGTCTCGCCCGCGAAGCGGGTCGTCGTTTCGACTTGCCCACAGTGCTCACCGTTCTCTTGACCGAACTGGCCGCCGCCGCTCGCGAACCCGGCCTGACCACCACAACCCTGGACCGCGCCCGCTCCATGCTCCTCGGCCTCGGCGAGCCTCTGACCCTCTCGCTCCCAGAGAGCCGCCAGCTCACCGGCACCCTCGCCGGCCTCAATGACCGCGGCCACGTCGTCCTCGACACGCCCACCGGCCCAATCACCGCCGAGAACGCCATCGAATCCATCGAACACACGGTTCTGAGCGAACCGCGAGCGTGAGCGAGCGTCTTCCTGGATGTCCCACTTCGCCCTTCTCCGCGCTCATCCGCCGTTATACGATTGGGCCGCACGTTCCGCGGCAATCCCGCATCTGATCAGGCGTTCTGCCCTCTGTCTTTTCGACTGCTCGCCCGGCTCGGAGGCTGACCATGGCGGATCAGGACCGCGCAGGCCCGACCTACTCGCTCCGGCCGATCGACCGCAAGGACTTCGGTTTGGACCACGCGCGCCATCTTCTCTGGCGCGCCGGCTTCGGAGGCACGCCCTCCCAGGTTCGCCTCATCGCGGACTGGGGACCACAGAAGGCCGTCGATCACCTGCTCGACTTCCAGGGCCCCGCGGAGGAAACCGACGAGACCCGCGCCTTCGACCCCTCCATCATGCAGCCTCCCTCCGCCGAGCAGCGCGCGGTCATCCAGAACGCACGCCGCAAGCAGAACGAAGACGAGCTGGCTCGCATCCGTCTCGAGCGCCAGCGCCGCGAGCAATCCGACCGGGGTCAGATCGCCCATGTCCGCCGCTGGTGGCTCAAGCGCATGGTCGAGACCGCCAGGCCCCTCCAGGAAAAGCTCACGCTCTTCTGGCACGGCCACTTCGCCACCAGCTACCGCACCATCGAGAACAGCTGGCACATGTTCCGGCAGAACCAGCTCTTCCGCGAGCACGCCGCGGGCAACTTCGGCGACCTGCTCCGCGCGATCATCCGCGACCCCGCGATGATCGCCTACCTCGACAACAACGACAGCCGCAAGGAAAAGCCCAACGAGAACCTCGCCCGCGAGCTCATGGAGCTCTTCTCCCTCGGCGTCGGCAACTACTCCGAGGACGACATCAAGGAAGGCGCCCGCGCGCTGACCGGCTACTCGTTCCAGTACAACGATTTCAAGTTCTACAAGGACCGCCACGACACGAACAACAAGCACCTTCTCGGCGCGTCCGGCAACTTCGATGGCGACGACTTCGTCCGGCTCATCCTCGCCCGCCCCGCGTGCTCGAAGTTCATCGCCACCAAGCTGTACCGCTTCTTCGTGAGCGAACTGCCGCCCAAGGGAACGCCCGAGTTCCGCGCCGTGGAGGGTGTCATCGCCGGACTGGCCGCGGAGCTGACCGGCGCGAAGTACGAGATCAAGCCTGTGCTGCGCAAGCTCCTGCAGTCGGACCATTTCTACGACTCGTCTGTTCGTCTCGCCCGGATCAAGAGCCCGACCGAACTCGTGATCGGCGCCGTGCGCTCGCTCAACACACCCGTGCGCGACCTGGGCGTCGTCGCCGACGCGATGGACCTCATGGGCCAGTCCCTCTTCTTCCCGCCCAGCGTCAAGGGCTGGGACGGCGAGCGGTCGTGGATCAACACCTCCACCCTCTTCGTCCGCCAGAACATGCTCACCTACCTCGTCACCGGCAAGACACCGACGGGGTACGACCCCCTCGCCGCCGACGACGAGTACGACCCCATGCCGCTCATCGAGGGCATGACACGCGACGAGGCCGGCAGTCCCACCTCGCCCCGCGATGTCGCCCGTTACCTCCTCCGCTACGTCCTCGGCGAGACCGCCCCCACCCCTCGCCTCAACATCATCACCGACTTCCTCACCTCCTCCGGCGCCATCGACGCCCAATCCCTCCGCGGCGCGCTCGCCCTCATCACCGCCATGCCCGAATACCAGTTGTGCTGAGCCTCGCCTTGTTCCGCGTTCCGCGCTCCGACTTCCGCGTTCCTGAGGGTCCCCAATGAACTTCCTCCCCGAAAACCCCTACACCCGCCGCGCCTTCCTGCACCGGGGCCTCACGCTCGCCTCCGCGAGCGTCACCATCCCATGGTTCCTCCACGCCGGCGCCGCTGCCATCGCCGCCCCCGACGGCGCCGCAACAAAAAGCCGCCCCGGCATCCCCGACGACCGCATCCTCGTCGTCGTCCAGCTCGCCGGCGGCAACGACGGCCTCAACACCGTCATCCCCTTCGGCGACGCCGAGTACTACCGCGCCCGACCCGGCATCGGCGTCATGGCCAACCAGGTCCTCAAGCTCGGCAAAGGCCAATCCGCCGACGGCATCGGCCTCCACCCGCGCCTCACGGGCCTGAAAGAGCTGTACGACGAAGGCGCCCTCGCCATCGTGCAAGGCGTCGGCTACCCCAACCCCAACCGCTCCCATTTCAAGAGCATGGACATCTGGCAGACCGCCGACACCGGCGGCACCGGCGACGGCTGGCTCGGCCGCTACTTCGACAACCAATGCTCCGGCGAACCGGGGGGGGGTTGCCCCGGCCACGCCGGCATTGCGCTGGGTCGTGCCGCGCCCCTCGCGATGCAGGGGCACAAGTACAAGCCCATCGCCTTCGAGACCGCCGAGCTCTTCCGCTGGTCCGGCCTCGATCTCGACGATTCGATGCGCGAACCCTACAGCCAGATCGAACGCGGCGTCGAGACCGACAGCGGCAACACCGGCCGCGACAACGCCGCCTCCTTCCTCATGCGCACCGCCCTCGACGCCCGCATCGCCAGCGAACGCATCCGCAAGGCCGTCGACAGCACCCCGCTCGTGCAATACCCCGGCAACCCCCTCGCCCGCCAGCTCGCCATGGTCGCCTCCATGATCCGCCACGGCCTCGAAACCCGCGTCTACTACGTCTCCATCTCCGGCTTCGACACCCACGCCGGACAGGGCGGCGCCCAAGGCGGCCACGCGAATCTCCTGGGCCAGGTCGGCGACTCCCTCGCCGCCTTCAGCAAAGACCTCAAAGCCCAGGGCAACGACGGCCGCGTCCTCACCATGACCTTCAGCGAGTTCGGCCGCCGCGTCGCCCAGAACGGCTCCGGCGGCACCGACCACGGCACCGCCGCACCCATGTTCATCATGGGCCCCATGGTCCGCCCCGGCCTCACCGGCCGCCACCCTTCGCTCAAAGACCTCGACGAAGGCGACCTCAAGTTCGGCACCGATTTCCGAAGCGTCTACGCGAGCATCCTCGACGATTGGATGAAAACCGACGCCCGCAAAGTGCTCGGCCGCCCCTTCCCCGGCACCAAGCTCATCAAGGCGTGACTCAAACTTCCATCACGACCTGCACCGCCTCGGGCCGCGCGGCGAACTTCAACGCTTCCGCCGCGTCATCGAGCTTGAACCGCCGCGTGATGAGGCTCAGCACGTCCACTTCGCCGCGCCGCAGAAGCGTCAGCGCCTCCGCGATGCTCCCGCACCGGCTCCCGATCACTTCGATCTCGTTGATCGAGATCAACGAAAGGTCGACCGTGCTCATCGGCGATCCGCCCCGCGACTCATCCCCGAGCGGCGCCGACACGCCCTTCAGCAGCACCTTCCCGCGAGGCCTCACCAGCCGCAACGCCAGGTCCAATCCTGCCGCGGAGTTCGTGCAGTCGATCACCACGTCCTGATCCGCCCGCCGCCCCGCGTCGCTCGCCGGCCGGTGCTTGATCCCCCATTTCTCGCACAGCGCGAGCTTCCGCTCGTCGTCCCCGATCACGCGCACCGACGCGTTCCGCTTCACCATGAGCTGGGCGCACAGGAGCGCCATCCGCCCGTCGCCCAGCACCGTCACGTACGGCTTTCCCTCGATCCGCAACTGCTGCGCCGCGTGCGACGCCGCCGACAGCGGCTCCGCGAACACCGCGTGGTCATCATCCAACTCCCGCGGCACGACGTGCAGATTATTCAGCGGCGAGCAGAACCGATCCGCGAAGCACCCGTCCCGCCCGTGCAGCCCCAGCACGCTCCTCGACCGGCAATGGTTCGAGAGCCCCGCCCGGCACAGGTCGCATTTCCCGCACACGATGTTGATCGCCCCGACCACGCGCTGCCCGTTGAGCTCCTTCGCGCGCCGTTCTTGCCCGGGCCCGGCATTCACCTGCTCGACCACACCGACAAACTCATGCCCGAGTGTGATGGCCGACGTCGGCCGCTCACTCTCGGGCGACTGCCCGCGCGCGAGCCGCAAGTCCGTCGCCGAAATCCCGACCAGCAACGGCCGGATCAGCGCCTCCCCCGGCCCGAGCGAAGGCGCATCGACATCCGTCGCAAAACGCACCCGACCCGGTCCACCCGCCGTCGAAGGTTCATAGCGCAGCGCGCGCATTCTCAGTTGTTCCGCACCGGCTGGTCGCTCGCCGGCTCGCCGCTTCCCGTCGAAGCCGAGGGCCCCGCCCCAACCGGATTCGTCATCCCCACCGGCGCCGCCGCGATCTCGTTCGGCGGCTTCCAGAACGGCAGGATCTTCTCCACCCACGTCGGATCACGATGGAACACGGGGTAGATATACGCCGTGCGCCCCGCGAAGGGCTGCTCGACCTCGCCGCGCCACGCGACCCACGCGCGGACGTCGTACCCGTGATCCGCGCCGGTCAGCGTGCGAAGCGACTCGAGCGCCGCGCGGTTCACGCCCAGATCATGGTCGCCCATCGCGCTGATGAGCGCGTCGAGCACCTTCCCCTCCGCGTACTGCCCGAGCGCCGTCGCGCACTCCGCGCGGATCGCCTCGTCCGTCTCGTGCTTGGGGTCGATCGCCTGGATGAGCGGGTCGATCGCGTCCGGGTGGTGGAGCCGCTGCAGCGCCCGCGCCGCCTCCCACCGGAGCAGCCGGTCGTTCGACGGCAGTTGCTCGACGATCACCGCGACATCCTCGGGCGACCCGTGGAGCGACAGCGCCCGCACCGCGACCGCGCGCACGCCCGGGTCGCCGTCGTTCACCGCCGCCCGGTACAGATCGACGTACACCCGCTCGCCCCCCCACGGCGCGTTGGCGAGCATCAGGATGCCCCGGGCCCGCTTGTCCGCGTCATACGGGTCCGCCGCCCACGCCGCCGCTTCCGCCGGCGTCGGGGGCGAGAACATCTCGAAAATCGTGTCCGTTTCCTTGGCGCCCTTGCCCCCCATGTCCGACGCCTTGCACCCCCCCAGGATCACCATCGCGACGAGCAGCGCACCGGCACCCGCCCGTCCGCAACGCATGAGAGCGCCTTCATCACCCTGAACAAATCGAAATGTGGATCGGAGTGTCACGGCTAGGATGATATCGGATTTTCGGCGGAAGACGCTTGAAACCCGCGGGATTCACGCGGGACTCGATGGGAGAAACTCGCGTGCGCCACTCGCTCTCGTTCCCCCTCTGCGGCCTCGTGATGTCCGCGTTCCCCATACTCACGGGCTGCGCATCGACCAACGCCGGCGCAAAACCCGGCGCCGAATCCATGACTCTCCTCGCCGAGCAACCGGCCACCTCGCCGCTCCCGCCCGATGTCGAGCTCGCGCCGCTCAAGCAAAGCAACACCGCCGAGCGCCGCCTCTTCATCCAGGAGGGCAAGAACGCCGGCGCCACGATCATCGAAACATGGAAGAAGGAAGGCGACCGCTACACCCTGTCGCGCCGGCTCGAATCCAGCAACGAGCCCATCGAAGAGCACACCTTCGCCCTCGACAAGCAGAAGGGGCTCGTCGTGGAATCGAGCATCGACTATGTCCACGGCGTGAAGGTCGAGTTTTCACCGAAGCTCGTCGCCGCTCCCGCCGCGGGGCTGGCGCCCGGCATCGCGTTCAAGCAGTCCCCGGCGATCCGCTTGCCCACGATCAAGAACCCTTCGAAGATCCGTGAGCGCGGCACCTCGGTGCGCGAGGTCACGTACCTCGGTGATCAGACCGTTCGCTTCCGCGGCGTCACCTGGGAGGCGCACCATTGCCGCGAGGTCGTCACGAACGATCTCAAGTCGGCCAAGGCGACGCGCACAACGGACCGATGGATCGTAGACGGCGTGGGCCTCGTCGCCGAGCGTTACGAAGAGAAAGTGACCGCGCTGGGCCTGCCGATCGAGAGCACGGTCCGCGCGCTGGTGCTGCTCCCCGAAGGGAAGTGAACGCGGATCAGGCCTGGATTTCCTTGCGGTCGCTGCTCCAGTTCAGATGGAAGAAC
>DASZQL010000164.1:0-3322 GCA_035549675.1 Phycisphaerales bacterium
CGCGGCGTATTCTTTCCCGCGGGTGTCTGCGCCAAGGTGCGGTTCACGGGAACTGGAGGTGGCGCGTGGTGAGTGGTTGGAATCGATCGTTCTTATCTGCTGTGGCTGCGGTTCTTAGCGCGGGCTTGTCATCAGGCGCGAGCGCGGATACCCCGTGCGGCAGGTGGTTGACCAGCTCGGATCAATCCGCGCCCGGCGTCAACGGGGCCGGGCAGGTATTCACGATCTGGGATCCCGATGGTGATGGCGGCCGACAGCCGTTACTCGTCGTCGGCGGCGTATTTAACGACGCCGGTGGGAAGCTCGTCAGGCGCATCGCGTCTTGGGACGGGTTGAACTGGGAACCCTTTGGAACGGGAGTATCGGGAACAGGGATGACGGGTGAGGTGTACGCGCTCGCTAGCCGACAGGACGAAATGTACGCCGGAGGACAGTTCACTTTAGCCGGCGGGGTCGCGGTAAAGAACATTGCAAGATGGGCGGACAATGCATGGCATCCGCTCGGCGATGGTCTCGACGGACGCGTTACGGCGCTCGCAATCCATCAAGGAGATTTGATCGCTGCGGGCGAGTTCGTCACCGGTAGCGGCGCGGTGCTCAATCACATCGCGCGTTGGGATGGCGCCGCTTGGCAACCGCTCGGGGACGGACTGAACAACTCAGCAACGTCAATGGCGATCTGGAACGACCAACTGATCGTCGGCGGATATTTCGATACAGCTGGGACGGAAACCGCCGAGGGCATCGCCAAATGGAATGGTTCCGAATGGATGCCCCTGAGTGAGCCAGGTGCAAGCGGAACTGTTCTGACCGTTGCGACCTTTGGCAACAATCTGATCGCCGGGGGCTATTTCAATCGCATCGGTGGGAGAATGGCGAAAAACATCGCGATCTGGGACGGAGAACATTGGAATCCCCTCGGAGCCGGACTCGATGACATTGTCTATTCGGCTGGAGAATGGAACGGACTGCTTGTGGCCGGCGGCAGCTTCACGACCGGAAGCGGCCACACTTTGAATCGAACTGCCGTATGGAATGGTTCGACATGGCAAGCCATGGGTGAGGGTGTGAATGATCGGGTCTATTCGATGACAACATTCCGCGGCGAACTGGTCGCGGGCGGCGATTTTATTACTGCCGATAACCACGCGACAGGAAGTGTGGCGCGGTGGGACGGCACATCTTGGAAAGCGCTCGGTCGCGGACTTTCTGCGGAGCCTTTCGTGTTCGCTGAGTTCCGCGACGTTTTGGTCGCTGGTGGTGGTATCAGCACCGCTGGCGAAATCGCGGTCAACCGCGCGGTCGGTTGGGACGGGACGTGCTGGACGCCGCTCGGCTCCGGTGTCCCCTTTGTTCCAGGACAGGCGGTTGTGTTCCAAGATGAGCTCATCCTGGTCAGCAGCCCCGGTCAATCGATGAGCGCGTGGGATGGTTCAAGCTGGCACTCATGGGCGGCACCAGCGGGTACGACGCAGAGCTTGGCCGTGTGGAACGGCCGTTTGATCGCTGGCGGCCAGTTCACTCCGATCGAAGGGCAACTCCCATACGGTGTTGCCGAGTGGAACGGCGATGGCTGGCAGCCCTTGGGTGTCGGTCTGCTCGGCACCTTTGCACTGGCCGAGTACGAAGGATCGCTCGTTGCGGGCGGGTTTTTTACATCCGCCGATGGCAAGCCGGCCAATCGCATCGCGAGGTGGGATGGATTCGCCTGGTCTCCCATGGGCGCCGGCATGAATCGCGAGGTGGTGGCGCTCGCGGTTCACGACGGCGTCCTGTATGCCGGGGGCGCATTTACGCGGGCCGATGACCAGGACGTGAATTTTGTGGCTTCATGGAACGGCTCATCGTGGGCGCCGCTGGAGCAGGGAGTTAATAACTTTGTGAAGCAGCTCATTTCCTACGACGGCCGGCTGGTCGTCGGCGGCTTATTTACGTCCGCGGGAGGTCAAACCGCCAACCATGTCGCGTCGTGGGACGGATCCAACTGGTCTCCGCTTGCGGGCGGAATCAACGGTGATGTTCGCCGACTTTGCACGTACCGCGGCGAGTTGATAGCTGGAGGTATTTTCTCGTCTGCCGACGGGGTGGTGTCTTCAGGTTGGGCGAGATGGATACCACACGCGGTGCCGTGGATGTCGCGCTCGCCTGCGGATGTCTCCGCGATGCCCGCCGCGGACGCCCAACTCTCGGCTACACCGGCGACCGGCTACGACTTCGACGGCCCCCTCACCTTCCAATGGCGCCACGCCGGCAACCCGATCATTGACGGCCCCGGGGGCGCCTCGCCCGGAGGCGGCACCGTCTCCGGCGCCTCCGGCACGCTCGTCAGCGGCGAATCAGCGACGCTCACCATCACCAACGTCCAACCCTCCGATGCCGGAACCTACGACGTCATCATCACCAACTCCTGCGGCAGCACGACCAGCAACGCCGCGACACTGTCTCTCATCACCCCCGCCTGCCCCGGCGACGCCGACGGCAGCGGCTCGATCGGACTCGCCGACATCGCCGTCCTCATCCAGAACTGGAACCAGTCCGTCCCGCCCGCGCCCGCGAGCGCCGACCTCGACGCCAGCGGCGCGATCGGCCTCGGCGACATCGCCGTCGTCGTCCAGCACTGGGGCCAGACCTGCCCGTAACCACGATCGACCTGGCATAGACTGCGCGCCCGCATGGCTGCCGTGAGCGACTGGGTTCCCATCGTCGGGGCGCTGCGCGGGTATCACCCCGCGTGGCTCGGGCGTGATCTCATCGCCGGCGCGAGCGTCAGCATCGTCATGATCCCCTCGGTCATCGCCTACGCCGAGCTCGCCGGCCTCGCGCCCCAGCACGGCCTGTACGCGGCGTTGGCCGGCATGGTCGCCTACGCCCTCTTCGCCAGCTCGCGCCACGTCATCGTCGGCCCCGACGCCGCGATTACCCTGCTCGTCGCCACCGCCGTGGCGCCCCTCGTCGCCCAGGACCCTTCGCGAATCGTGACGTTCTCCGCGATGACCGCGCTGCTCGGCGCGGGGGTCATGCTCCTCGCCGCGATCTTCAAGCTCGGCTCCATCGCCGATTTTCTCTCCAAGCCTGTTCTCGTCGGCTACCTGAGCGGCGCGGCGCTCATCCTCATCTCCACGCAGCTCGACAAGCTCTTCGGGATCAAGCTGGAGTCGCAGGATTTCTTCCCCCGGCTCTGGGAGCTCGCGAGGCGGCTCCCCGAGACGCACGGTGTCACGCTCGGCCTCGGCGTCGGCTTCATCGTGCTCCTCGAAGTGCTGCGCCGCCTCACGCCCGCAATCCCCGGCCCCCTCGTCGTCTTCGTCGGCGCCATTGTGCT
>DASZQL010000165.1:0-9877 GCA_035549675.1 Phycisphaerales bacterium
CGCTCCAGCACCTGACTCTCAAGCCCATTCCCGGCGGCCTGCTCGTCCAGACCCGCGATGATCTGATCCCCGACACCTCAACCTGGCAGCACAAGGCCGGCCCCGCGCCGAGCGGCGAGCAACTCGCCGACGCCGCGGTGGTGTGGATGATCGTCAAGCACCTCACGAGCAACGCGATCGCGATCGGCGGGCGCGAGCCCGACGACGAAGGCAACCCCAAGGGCTACGGCGTGCGGCTCTTCGGCGCGGGCGCGGGGCAGATGGACCGAGTGACGTCGTGCCGGCTCGCGATCGAAAAAGCGGGGCCGCTCGCGAAGGGCGCGATCGCGGCGAGCGATGCGTTTTTCCCGTTTCCCGACGGCCCCGAGCTGCTCATCGACGCGGGGGTCAAGATGATCGTCCACACCGGCGGCTCGAAGCGCGACGAAGAAACGTTCAAGTTGTGTGAACGCCGGGGCGTGACGTGCATGGTGACGGGGGTCCGGCATTTCCGGCATTAGACGAGCGCCGGACGCCCCATCCCTTGTGCCTTTCCGTTGCCTTTGCCCGATTCGCACGCTACTGTTACACAGCCGACGGTATGTCTTCGCCGCGGCCGGAGGGCGTTTCTTATGGGCGCGCCGGGTCACACGGGCCGCCATGTTCATGACACATCCGATCGCGCCGATCACGACGGCGTGGAGGATGCCAGTCTCAGCTTGAACGACCTCGCCGAGGTGCTCCAGCAGGGTGACGCCGCCGCCGCGGCGATGCTCGGCTCGGGGCTCAGTGCGAAGGTGCTCGTCCTCAACCGGCTGTACATGGCGCTGCGGGTCGTTTCGGCCAAGCGGGCGTTCAGTCTTCTGTGCCGCGACCTTGCGGAAGTGATCCAGGTCAGCGATGGGCAGTACGTCAGCTACGACTTCAGCTCGTGGGCTGAGATCAGCGAGTTGCAGCGGCGGTACGAGCCGGACCGGCACGACTGGGTGCGCACCGTGCGCGTCGAGATCGCGGTGCCCAAGGTGATCCGCCTGCTCGGGTACGACCGCCTCCCGGCGCAGCAGGTCAAGCTCAACCGGCGCAACCTCTTCGCCCGCGACCGCAACCAGTGCCAGTACTGCGGCTATTCATTCCCCACGAGCGAACTCTCGATTGACCACGTGATGCCCCGCGCGCAGGGCGGCGGCGATTCGTGGGAGAACCTCGTGTGCTCCTGCGTTCGGTGCAACGCTCGCAAGGGCGGGCGCACGCCTGAACAGGCGGGGATGCACCTCGTCCGCAAGCCGATCCGTCCCAAGCGCAACCCGCTCATCACGGTGCGGCTGGGCCAGGAAAAGTACGAGTCGTGGAAGACGTTCCTCGACAACGCGTACTGGTCGGTCGAGTTGCGGTAAGCCGCCCGAGGCGCGGTTTCACAACAACAACGTGTTCATGCCATCGCCGTCCCGTGCTGGGCGGCCATGTTTTCCCTCTGGTCCTAGAGGCGCATCACTTCATGTGTAACGGCCGGCGCCTTCATCAGCCGGAGAATCGTCGGCCCGCGGGACGCAGGCCGCTGCATTTGGACCGCGACGGCTTTATGCCCCTACTTCTTCATCATCTGGGGGTAAACGATCAGGCGGTCGTGCGCGAGAAGCAGAAGGTCGTTTGCGCCGTCGCCGGTGAAGTCAGCGATGACGGCGGCGGAAGGCTGGAACTCGCGGGTCTCGCCGCGGGAGAAGAGGCGGGACTCGAAGACCTTGAACTCGGTGGCGAGGTAGAGCTTGCGGGCCTGCGAGAGGGTGAAGATCTGGCACATCTGGTCGCGGGCGTCGAGGACGACAAGATCGACAAAGCCGTCGCCATTGAGGTCCCCCACTTCCATCTCGTGCTCGAGGCGGTCGTCCTCGTCGGAGCGGTAGGAGGCGACCTCTTCGAGGGAGACGCGGGTGCCGCCCTGCTTGACGACGGCGAAGGCGGCGTCGCCGAAGCACAGGACGTTGGGCTGGTTGTCGCCGCTGAATGCGCCGGCGCGGATGGCGCCGAGATCGAAGCCGGAGAGCCGGAGCTTGTCGGTGATGGTCCAGGAGGACTTGTCGCGGGCCATGACGATGAGGCGCTTGCCGTCCTTGTCGGAGGCCACGATACGGTCGCCTCCTTCGGTCGGGAGGACGGCGAGGCCGACGAGAGCGGCGTTGCGGTCGGGCATCGTGATCTGTTCGACGACGCGCCATCCCTTCTCGGCGCTGAAGTCGCAGGCGCGGACGAAGTTCTGGTCGGCGATGAGGAGCTCGGGGAAGCTGTCGCCGTTGACGTCGAGCATTGCCGTGTTGTTGGGGCCCGCGGCCTGGACGAGGCCGAACTGCGGCATGGTCTTGTCGGTGAGGACCTTCATCTGGCCGGGCTCGCCGTCGAGGCCCTTGACCATGACCATGGGCTCGCCGGGGGTGAAGAGGGCGAGGTCGGTGGAGCCGTCGTGATCGAAGTCGCCGGCAAGGCTGGACTGCGGCGGGCGGTTGACGCCTTCGAGCTTGAGCGTGACGGGCGTCGTGCCGCCGGGGCGGTGGAGTTCGAGGGTGTGATCGCGCTTGTCCTTGACGACGACGGCGAGGGCGGGGCCGTCCTTGAGCTTGGCGTAGCCCATGGCGACGGGTGAAGCTCCGGCGGTGGCGACGGGGAGCGGCTCGGGGAAGGAGAGCTTTTTCGCGGCGGAGTCGTAGCGGCTCACGCCGACGGCCTTTTCATCCTCGCTCAGCACGAAGACTTCGAGCTGGTTGCCCTGGTC
Organism: Phycisphaerales bacterium; assembly: GCA_035549675.1. Classification (GTDB taxonomy): domain Bacteria; phylum Planctomycetota; class Phycisphaerae; order Phycisphaerales; family UBA1924; genus DASZQL01. The sequence continues at coordinate 2,744 of DASZQL010000165.1, forward strand.
CCACTGGCCGGCGGCGATGGCCTTGGGGTTCTTGAACGTGCCGCAGGTGCGGGGCTTGCCGAGGCCGGCGGCGGTCTGCTGGTAGAGATAGATGCTGTTGGTTTTCTTGTCGGTGACGAGGAAATCGTCTCGGCCGTCGGCGTCGATATCGGCGACGGTGAAGGCACGCTCCTTGTCGGAGCCGCCGGGGAAGCCGAAGATCTCGGCGATGGCGTCGCGCTCGCCGGCGCCGTTCTCGCCACCTTTTCCGAGCGGCGCGATGTTTTCGGAAAGGAGATCGTCCACCAGAATGCGCCGGCTGGCTTTTTCGATGAGGCCGAGCGAGGCGGCGGGGCGGCCCGGGAAACGGATCGGTTCGGCTTCGCGGAGCGCGGGGCTTTCGAAGCGGGTCTCGGGGCCGAGGAGGCCGTCCTTGCCGGCGCTGCCGGTCGAGCTCTGCTGGAACCAGAGACGGAGCGGCGAGTCGTCGTCGGGGATGACACCCAGGATGTCCTTGAGGCCGTCGCCGTTGAAGTCTTCGACGAAGAAGGCCACGATGTCTCCCGAGGAGCCGAGTTCGAGAGGGGTGCCGTCGGGCCCGTGCTTGGTGAGGGAGTAGATCTTGATCTTGCCCTCGGCCGTGACGAGCAGTTCGGGTGACACGTCGCCCATCACGTCGGCGATCTCGATCCCGTCCTGTCCCGCGGAGAGCTTGTCGACGCGGAGCTTGGGGCCGATTTCGAAGGTCAGACGGGATTTCTGACGGAGCACCACGAGTTCCGAAGGCGTGCCGGCGTAGACGATGTCGAGCATGCCGTCGCCGTCCACATCGGCCGTGCGGAAACCGGAGATGCGGTGCGGGATGCTGACCTCGACGCGGTCGTACCAACGGCTCGGCGGGAGCTCGTTGACTTTGTAGATGCGAGCCTGCTCTTCCTCGGAGCGAGCTTTTTCGCGCTGGGTGTGGATCTCGATCCGCGACTTGCCGTTGTTGACGATCGCGATGTCGGTCTTGCCGTCGCCATCGAAGTCGGCTGAAGCGACGGGGCCGGCGTTGTCGCCAATCACAAGGTAGCGCGGCTCGTCGAAACCGAAGTAGCGGCCCAGGCTCGTGTCGGATTGCGCTGAGGCGACGTTGGCGGCGCCGGAGAGGAAGAGGATGGAGAGGAGCGCGCGGGTGGTGGCGTTCGGCATCGGTTCAGCTTCTTATGAAGGAAAGGTGAATGAACAGAGTCGGAAACGGATCAACTGGACGGGGAATCCCTATAAGACCCGTACTGTACCACTCGTGCGTTCGAGAGATTCGACCTTGGCGTTGCCGAATCCCGGAGGCATTGAAAGGCGATAGGCTTAGCTCTCCCGCGGCCCCAGGGGCAACGCGGGGATGGAGATCGATATGAAAAAGGCTTGGGGCGTGATCCTTGGGGTTTGCGGCTTGGTGGCGGTCCTCGGCTGGACTCCGGCGGCGTCCGCGGCGGATGTGCCGGGCGCGAGCAAGAAGGTCGATACCGTCACGCTGACCGACGGGCGGGCGATCGTCGCGCCGATCCTCAAGGAAACCTCCGAAACGCTGTGGCTCGATCTCGGCACGCAGGTCATCTCGATCCCCCGGACCCAGGTCGAGACGATCGTTCGGGCGGAAGCGGTCGAAAAGACCGAAGACGACGCGAGCTCGGCCACGCTCTACCGCACGGCGACGAAGCTCCCCGAGAGCACGCCCAAGGAACTCGCCAAGAAGTACGGCGAGGCGGTCATCATGGTCTCGACCCCCGGCGGCCTCGGCTCCGGGTTCATCATCCACCCTGACGGCTATGCGCTGACCAACGCTCACGTGATCCAGAAGGAAACCAGGATCAAGGCCACCGTCTTCCTCCAGGAGGAGCGGGAACTCCGGCGCCTCACGATCGAGGACGTCGAGATCCTCGCCGTCAATAATCACATCGATCTCGCGCTGATCAAGCTCAAGCACCCCGACGGCAAGCCCTTCAAAACGGTGAACGTGCAGGGCGTCGAGGAACTCGAAGCCGGGCAGGAGGTCTTCGCGATCGGCAGCCCGCTGGGGCTGGAGCGGACGCTCAGCCAGGGCGTGGTCGCGACGACGCAGCGCAGCTTCGAGGGCCTGACGTTCATCCAGACGACCGCGCAGATCAACCCCGGCAACTCCGGCGGCCCGCTCTTCAACCTCAAGGGCGAGGTGATCGGCGTGACGAACATGAAGATCCCCTTCGGCGAGGGCGTGGGCTTCGCGATTCCCGCCCGGTATATGCGTGACTTCATCCGCAACCGTGACGCGTTCGCGTACGACAAGAACAATCCCAACAGCGGGTACAAGTACAACAACGCCCCGCCGCGGACGGAGTATGGGGTGGCGAGCGTGCTGGAGGACGGCACCGCCGAGGGCGGCGCTCCGAAGGCGAACAACGGGAACGGATCGAAGTCCAAATCGAAGGCGAAGTCGTAACGACGCGGAGCCGCGTCTGAATCAGATCAACAAGGCCCGGCGCGAAGTGGCGTCCGGGGCGATGGAATCAACGGAAAGAGCAATCATGCGCATCATGAACATGTCCCGCGTCGCGGGTTTCTTCGTGTCGGGATTGGTGGCGTCGGCGCTGGGCATCGTCCACGCCGCGCCCGTGACGATCGCGGACGTCGCCCCGAAGGATTCGCTGTTCGTGGTGTCGATCGACGACACGAACGCGGCGTACGAGGCGTTCAGCCGCACCGGGTTCCGCAAGATGTGGGACGAGCAGTCGATCCAGTCGTGGATCGAAAACTCGATGAAGGACGTCTTCAAGGAGGCCGGCGAGGGCCTCGAGAAGATGGGCATTGACAAGGACGAGCTCAAGCGCCCGAGCGGCCCGTGCGGGGCGGCGGTGTGGATGGCCCCCTCGAAGGAGGAGGGCGCCGAGCCCGAGATGCGGGTGATCGTGATCGCGGAGTACGCCGACAACGCCGCGGCGATGGACGCCGTGGTCCGGCGCTTCGTCGAGAAGGGCGAGAAGGATCATGTCATCGACGTGACCGAGGGCGACCACGCGGGGGTCAAGACCATCTCCCTGAAGTTCCTCGAAACGGAAGCGGAAAAGACGAAACGCGAGGAAGCCGAGAAGAAGAAAGCGGAGAAAGAAAAGGCGGGGGAGGAAGGCGACGAGGGCGACGAGGAGTTCAGTCTCGACTTCTCAGACGAGGCAGAGCACGAGAGCGTGATGGACAAGGCGTTCAAGGAGATGCACTACGCGCTCGTGGGCACGACGCTCACCTGCTCCAACGAGATGGCCGCCCTGGAATCCGCGATCGAGAAGCTCAAGGGCGAGCGGGGCGCGAGCATCGATGATTCGGAAGACTACGCCGCGATCACGCGCCAGCTCGGCGACCAGCACATCAAGGCCGCGTTCCTGATGAAGCCCATGCGCGAGATGCAGGCGAAGGCGGCGGAAGAGGCGGGCATGGCCGAGATGGAAAAGACCATGAACGAGACCATGGGTCTCAACGATTTCCGCGGCGCGGGCCTCGGCATCCGCTTCGACACCGACGACGCGATGATGGAGCAGAAGATCGTTGCTTCCACGAGCGGCAAGCACGGCTTGCTGGCGCTGTTCGATACGCCCGCCAGCCCGCTCGAGGCTCCGACCTTCGTCCCTTCCGACGCGGCCAGCGTGGTGATGGTGCAGATCGACCTGCCGGGCGTCGTGGCGCTGCTGAACAAGGCCATGACCGCGATGCAGCAGGTTGAAGGGGGCGGCGAGGCGGCGGGGATGATGGGCGGCATGGTCGGCATGGTGACACCGATCCTCAATAACCTCGGGCCGCAGATCTACATCGTCAGCAGCTACGAGCGCCCGCTCTCGGCGGAGAGCTCGAAGATGCTGTGCGCGATCAAGACAAAAGACGCCAAGGCCCTCTCTGATGCGATCACTTCGATCGCCGGCATGTGGGGCTTCACGAGCCACGATTTCCAGGGGAACCAGGTCTGGTCCGCTGAGGGTGGTTTCTTCCCGGACGTCGCGGTCGGCATCGGAGGCGGGTACGCCTTCATCGGCGCCACGACGCAGGTCGAGAACGCCCTGCGCCAGGGCACGGCCGGCGATCAGGGCGCCACGAACCGCCTTGCGACGCAGGACCGTTTCAAGAAGGCGATGAGCCGCGTGGGCAACTCGGGCATCGGCTTCGCGTACGCGGACATGAGGCAGGCGATCGAGTACTACGAGTGGGTGGTCCGCAACATCGACAAGGTAATGGAAGCGCAGATCGACGCCACCTTCAGCCGTATGGGCGACCCGGAGGATCCGCAGTTCAAGGAGTACCGCAAGAAGGCGCTGGAGCAGGCGAAGGAGAACATCTGGCCGCCGCTCCGCACGCTGCCCTCGCTCGACGTGGTTCTCAATCACCTGGGCGACAACGTGACCGAGATGAAGTCAACGCCCGAGGGGTACGAGATCCGGTCGCTGTGGCTCAGGCCGGAGGGGAAGAAGTAAGGCGAGGGACACCGTGCGACGATGCGGCACGCTCAACATCGGGACGCGGTGGTGTGCGGCGATGTTCTGCGGCCTCGGTGCGGCGGGATGTTCGATCACCACGTATCGGGATGTGAAGACAGATCAGCCGTGGGTGGGCGCAGGCCAGCATGCCACGGCATGGATTTCACGGCAGCAGTTCATTTTCCGATGGGACGCTTTGCGGTGGCGTAGCGCCAACGGTTTTAGCACCATTGAAGCACACGATGTGGTCTGGGACTGCATTGGATACAGGACGCAAATCGATAGGAAAAACGCGGCTCATCCGCCCGATCCCGAATCGCGACACGAACGTGACGGCTGGACCTACAACGAAATCGATTGGATTGTCACTGTCGACCCTGTTGTTGTGATTGTCGCGCATTCCAATCCCGGCTCTCCGATGAAAAACGGTCCGATGGCCAGGCCGGTTGCCGACAAACCGGTTGGCGGAAGAGCGTCAGCGTCGTTTTCGATCGGCAATGGGTTCGAATACGGGACGACAGTCCCGAAAGCGGCCCGATACGAGTGGTACACGCCGCGACCGGGGTTCGGGTTCGTGCCGCTGGACTTCGATGAGGGCGGCGCCGCGGAAATCCGCTTTCCGGGCGTTCAACTCGCGGTGACCAGGACCGAGGAAGGGCTGCAGGTCACGCGATTGAAGTAGTCGCGACGCCGCCCGTCACCCCCCGACCAGCGTGAGCTGCCGCCGCAGCTTCGGCGCGAGCTCGACACGCGGCTCGGCGGGCGCGGGCGAATCGGGCCAGACGACCTCCAGCCGCACGTTCAGAAGCTTCGCGATCGATTCGAGGTGCGCCTCGATGCTCCTGCGGCACTCGTCGTGGTACCGCGGCTCGTGCTGCGCGAAGACCGTCGCCGCCTCTTCCTGCGCCGCCCGCATGAGCTCGGTCTGCGTCGCGGCGTTCATCTGGATCACGTCGAACAGGCCCAGCACGCGCCCGGCCTGGATGTCGTAGGGCCGCACGTCGGTCAGCCGGAGCGAGCCCTCGACCGGGGGGAGGGTGACCCGGAAGCGACCCCCCCTGCCGCCGTCGTCAACGGAATCCAGCGGCTCGACGTTCGATTCGTTGAGCCTCGCGAGGTCGATGAAGTACTGCTTCTCGAAGTGAAAGATCATCGCGAGCTTCGCCTGGCTCAGGATGATGGGCGGCAGCCATGAGATGCCGCGGGTGGACGTGGCGATCTCCTTGGCGCGCACCTCGAGGCCGACGACGCGTCCGACCTTTCGAACAGATTCGGCGACCATCTCGGTTCGGATCTCGCCGCTGGATTTCCCGGGCGGCCGGAGGATGACCACGGCGACAGCGGCGCCGGCGACGACGCCGATCAGGGCGATGGCGAGGGTGAACATATCTGGCTTATTGGTGAAGGCCGGCGGGTGGTTTCAGAGGAGGATTCACCGCAGAGACGCAGAGAACGCAGAGAAAAACAGAGACGAAAGGACCGGAAAGAGCGTTTTTGCCGGAGGAGATTAACGGTCGCGTTTCGTTCGCGCGGGGGCGAGGGGGTGATTCCCTACAATCCGGGCATGAGCGAGCGGAGTCGCAGACGCTACATCGTCGGGATCACCGGGGCTTCCGGCGCGCTGTATGCGCGCCGGGTGATCTCGTGCATCCTGACCGCTGGGCACGAGTGCCACCTGACCGTCACGCCGCTGGGTCAGCGGCTGCTGGCGGATGAGCTCGGGCTCGAAGCGGTGACGGCGAAGTCGGCGCCGCTGCTCGCGCTCGCTGGGCTGCCGCACAACACGGACCGGCGCGAGCGGGGGCTGTTCTTCTACTCATCCAAAGATGTCGGCGCCGCGATCGGTTCGGGCTCGTTCCGACACGACGGGATGGTGATCGTGCCCTGCTCGTCGCGGACGCTCTGTTCGATCGCGGCGGGGACGGGCGACACGCTGGTGGCCCGTGCCGCGATGTGCGCGTTGAAGGAGCGGATGAAGCTGGTCCTCGCGCACCGCGAGACGCCGCTGAGCCTCATCGACATCCGCGCGATGGAGACGGTGACGCTGGGGGGTGCGATCGTTTGCCCGGCGAACCCGGGGTTTTATTTGCTGCCGCGGAGCGTGGATGAGATCGTTGATTTCGTGGCGGGGCGCCTGCTCGACCTTCTCGGGTGCGAGCACGATCTCAAGGTGCGATGGGAAGAGCGCGTCGAGGCGGATCGCAGCGGTGAAACGCGCACCGGACCGGCGTGCTGAACGGCGTGGCGGTTGAGTCCGCTGAACTCTCGGGGACGAGGATCAGCCGCGGCCGCGCGGTGATGCTCGCGCTCTCGGATATCAAGCTGGCGCACTCGGTGTTCGCGATGCCGCTGGCGGTGCTGGGAGCGTTCCTCGCGGCGCCTGTGTTTCGTTCGCTGAACGATGCTGGGCCTGTTCCTCAAGCCCTGGGGCCCAAGCCTCAAGCCACTCTCTCCACATTCCTTTTCCAACTCCTCCTCATCATCGCCTGCATGTTCTTCGCCCGCACGTGGGCGATGCTGGTCAACCGGCTGGCGGACTGGAAGTTCGACCGCGAGAACCCGCGCACAGCGCGCCGGGCGATCGCGAGCGGACGGCTTGCGCCCCGCGCGGGACTGCTCGTCGCACTCGGGTGCGCGGCGTGCTTCGTCGGCGCGTGCTCGCTGTTCTGGGCGCTCT
>DASZQL010000166.1:0-2925 GCA_035549675.1 Phycisphaerales bacterium
CGGTGAGACGGTGAGACGGTGAGACGGTGAGACGGTGAGACGGTGAGACGGTGAGACGGTGAGACGGTGAGACGGTGAGACGGTGAGACGGTGAGACGGTGAGAATTTTATCTGTAGGATTCGCCTCAGTGCTGGATGACGTCCGCGATGTCGCGGAGCCCGATGCTGCCGCTGTGGTCGAGGTCGGCGGCGACGGGGGCGGGGGCGGGGGCGGGGCGGGGCGGGGGGGCGCCGAGAGCGTCCAGTTCTGGATGAGCACGGCGATGTCCGAGAGGCCGACGGCGTGGCTGCCGTCGAAGTCGCTGGTGCAGGGAGGGGGGGCCTTGAGCGGGTGGCTCCGCAGCGCGCCGGCTGTGCGATTGCGGTGTACGCCCTTGACTCGCCCCCCTGTTCTCGCGGTGCAGCTTATGAATTCGGGTGGCTTGAATGCCAAGACATTCAGCAATGTGCACCGAGAATCCGCATGCTCGTTGGCGCGAGCTTTATCATCGCATGTGCGGTTTGAGGCTTAAGGCCCGCACCGGCGGGTCTTCAGATCGCGACGATCTTCGACCGGCGGTAGGGGTCTTGATTAGGGTGTGCGACGGCTATACTCACCCCCTGAGGGATTGGGGGGCGCGGCCTTGACTTGCCGCACTCGCTTGGATCGGTTGGCCAAGTTTGGGCGAGTGGCGCTTGAAACATCCATCGCATGACAAGTTGCCGCGGCACGACCGGGACGGGTCAATCCGTTCCGCGAAGTTGACGAGTCGCGTCGCGCTGGTGTGCGGGTGCTATGGCTTCGTCGCCGGAGCAACGACCCTGATGGGCTGGGTGGGGGGTTGGCCCCGGCTGACCGACTGGTTCGGGATGGACATCGCGATGTTGCCGAACACCGCCGCGGCGGCCATCGCGGCGGGCATGGCGCTCTGCCTCGCGAGCTTCGGGCGCTGGGGCTGGTCGGCGGCGCTCGCGGCAATCGTGGCGATGATCGGCGCGCTCACACTGTTCGAGCACCTGACCGGGGTGAACCTCGGCATCGATACGATTCTGCATGAATCCGCGTGGGGCCTGACGGCGTCCACGAGTCGCGGACGGATGGGCCCTCCGGCGGCGATGTCGTACACGCTGATCGGCGTCGGTCTCATCGCGGCGCGCGGGGGCGGGTGGGCCCGGAACGCCGCGGCCTTGTGCGGGATTGTCGTCGCGGGGATCGGGACGCTCTCGATCGTCGGCTACCTGTACGGCGCGAGCGTGCTGTACTCCGTGCCGCGCTGGACGGGGATCGCCCTGCAGACGTCGAGCGTCGTCGGCGCGCTGGGACTGGGCGTCTTCGCGGTCTCGCGAGTGCGTTCGGCGGTGGCGCGGGGGGCGGGGGCGGCGCCGGGCGCGACGTTCATGCCTCGCTGGGTGGTGGTGTTCGTGGTCCTGCTGCCGGTGGGCGTGGGGTGGCTTGGGATCGTCGGGCAGCGGGCGGAGCTGTACGACAGCGCGTTCGGATCGGCGCTGCGGACGCTCGTCGAGATGGCGCTTCTCGGCGTGGCGGTCTGGTGGGCATGGCGAACTATCGGCGGCAAGGAGCGGGCGCTGCGCGCGGCGCAGGCGGAACTGATCCGGCAGAGCGGTCAGCTCCGGGCGTTCCTGGAGACCGCGGCGATCGGCCTGCACCGGGAGGGGCCGGACGGGACGATCCTGTGGGCGAACGACGCGGAACTCGAACTGCTGGGGTATTCACGCGAGGAGTATGTCGGGCGCAACATCGCGGAGTTTCATGCGGACGCCGGGGTCATCTCGGACATCCTGGAGCGGCTGCACCGCGGCGAGCGGCTTCGGGACGTCGAAACGCAGATGAAATGCAAGGACGGCTCGCTCAAGTCGGTGCTGATCGACTTGAGCGTGCTGTGGGAGGATGGGCGTTTCGTTCACACGCAGTGCTTCACGCGCGACATCAGCGAGCAGCGGCGGGCGGCGCAATGGCTCCGGAACATGATCGAGGCGCTGCCCAACCCGGTCTATACGACGGACGCGGAGGGGAGGATCACGCACTTCAACCGCGCCGCGGTGGAGTTCGTGGGACGCACGCCGGCGGTGGGGGTTGACCGGTGGTGCGTGACCTGGAAGTTGCACGACGCGGACGGGACCTTCCTGCCGCACGACCAGTCCCCGATGGCGACCGCGCTGCGGGAAGGCCGGCCGATCCGGTGCACGGAAGGGATCGCGGAGCGCCCGGACGGGACGCGCCGGTGGATCGAAGGGTACCCGACGCCGATGTTCGACAGCGCGGGGCGCGTGATCGGCGGCGTCAACATGCTGGTGGACATCACGGATCGCAAGCAATCCGAGGTTTCGTCGATCCGGCTGGCGTCGATCGTCGAATCCTCGGGGGACGCGATCATCAGCAAGAATCTTGACGGCGTCATCGCGACATGGAACCACGGGGCGGAGAAGACGTTCGGCTACACGGAGACGGAGGCGGTCGGCCGGAACATCCGGTTCCTCATCCCGGAGGATCGGCAGGCGGAGGAGACGGAAGTGCTCGCGCGGCTGGGCCGCGGCGAGAAGATCGAGCACTTCGAGACGGTGCGTCAAACCAAAGACGGGCGGCTGATCGACGTCTCGCTGACGGTGTCGCCCCTGAGGGACCGGTCGGGGCGGATCATCGGCGCGTCGAAGATCGCGCGGGACATCACCGACCGCAAGCGCGCGGAAGCGGTGCTCGCGGCGTACAAGCAGGAACTCGAAAAACAGGTCGAGGAGCGGACGGGAGAGTTGGTCGCGGCGCACGAGCGGCTGCGGCTCAGCGACCGGATGGCGGTGGTCGGGACGCTGGCGTCGGGGCTCGCGCACGACATGAAGAACGTGCTCTTCCCCCTGGGTCTGCGGCTCGACACGATTCTCACGACCAAGGGATTGCCGAGGGAAGCAGCGAGGGATCTCGCGGTAGTG
>DASZQL010000167.1:0-17345 GCA_035549675.1 Phycisphaerales bacterium
CATGCGCACGATGGCAGATGATGTTCAGGCCCTACCCGAGCTCGGCTCTGGTCTCCTCGGCGAGCGGCTGATTGCCATGGCCCGCCAGGCCGCCACGCTTCATGCCTCTCGGGAGGCGGAATGGCGGACAGAGTTCCCTGATTTTGAGTGGGACTTCGCGCATCGGGCCAGCACAAAACCCGTTACCTGCTTGGAGAGCCGCCGCTCATGAACTACGGCCTCTACATGGCGGCGTCCGGCGCGCAGGTCAACATGGCCCGCCAGGACGTCATCTCCAACAACCTCGCCAACGTCAATACCCCCGCCTTCAAGCCCGACATTCTCGCCATCCGCCAGCGCGACCCCGCGCGGATCGAAGACCGTCTCCCCTACATGGATTCCAACAAGCTCCTCGAACGCCTAGGAGGCGGCGTCGTCCCCGTCGCCACACGTCTTGACATCACGCCAGGAAGCATCGAAACCACCGGCAACGCCCTTGACGCCGCGATCGATGGTCCCGGGTTTTTCACCGTTGCCGACGGCAACGGTGGCACGCGGCTCACCCGCGACGGTCGCTTCACCCTCGGTCCTGGCGGCGAACTCGTTGCCTCAGCCTCCGGCCGCAAAGTCCTTGACGATAAAGGCCTCCCCGTCACGCTCGCGCCGGGCAAGGCCGTCACCTTCGCTCCCGACGGCGGCGTCACCCAGGACGGTCAGATCGTGACACACCTGGCCATGGTCAACGTCAGCGACCCCTCGCGCCTCATCAAGGAAGGCGACAACCTTCTCCGCGCCACCAGCGCCAGCGGTCAGCCCGCTCCGATCGCCGGGCGCGTCAAGGGCGGCGCCATCGAACGCTCCGGCACCGACGCCATCCGCTCCATGATCGGCGTCACCCAAGCCTCGAAAGCCGTCGAATCCAACCTCGGCATCATCGCCGACATCAAGCAGATGATGGGCATGGCCATCAACACCCTCGGCAAGGTCACGTAAGTCATTTCTGGCTGGAAGCCGGTAGCTGGAAGCCGGATTCAAGGAACACCGAATGGCCATCACCGCCCTCTACTCCGCATCCACCGGCCTCTCCGCACTCGGCACCGAGCTGGACGTCATCGCCAACAACCTCGCCAACGTCAACACCGCCGGCTTCAAGAGCAGCCGTGTCAACTTCCAGGATCTTCTCTATCAAGAGAAGTCAATCCCGGGCGTCGAGAACGCCAACGGCGACAAACGCCCCACCGGCACCTACATCGGCCTCGGCGTCAAGATCAGCGGCACGCAGGTCAGCTTCGCCCAAGGCTCGCCGCTCCCGAGCGACAGCCCACTCGACCTCATGATCGACGGCAAGGGCTTCTTTCAGGTCACGATCGAGGACGGCCGCATCGGCTATACCCGCGCCGGCAACTTCACGCTGAACCAGGACGGTGAAATCGTTCTTGCCTCCGATCAAGGGCGGCGCCTGGAACCGAACATCTCGATCCCCGCTGAAGCCACGAGCATCGACGTCAATGCCGATGGCGAGGTCTTCTACAACCTCGTTGATCAGGTCGAGCCCGTCTCCGCCGGCCGGATCGAGCTCGCCGGGTTCGCGAACCCGACCGGTCTGAAGCAGATCGGCGAAAACCTCTTCGTCGAGACCGACGCCTCCGGCCCGCCGCTTGTTTCCGAACCGACCCAGAACGGTCTCGGCCGGCTGCAGTCCCACTTCCTCGAAGGCTCCAACACCGACCCGACGCGCGAGCTGATCAAGCTCATCCAGACCCAGCGAGCCTTCGAGATGAACAGCAACGTCATCCGCGCCGCCGACGACACGCTCCGTGCCGTCGCCCAGCTCAATCGGTAATCCATGAAATCAGACACACGACTGACAAAAACGTTCTTCCTATTACTCGCACTCGCACTGTTCGGGCTCGTCCCGAATACCGTGTTCGCCGGCTCGATCAAGCTCCGCCCGGAAGCCGCCGTCGCCCCGGCCGACCCGATCACGCTCGGAGACATCGCCGAACTGAACGGTGAAGACGCTCTCGTCTTGCGCACGTTCGTCGTCACGCCGATCGCCGGGGACATTACCGGGTCCCGAGGCTGGACCGAACTGAACATGGACGACGTTCGGCGCACCCTGTCCACCGCCAACGTGAACCTGACCCGTCTCGCCCTCTCCGGCGGCTCGTGCACCGTGCGGCTCATCAACACCGTCGGCGCCACTCCCGCCGACCCCGCGCCCGCCCCGGTCGAACCCATCCGCGCCGACGCCGAGCGCGGCACCACCATCCGTGCCGCGATCTCCCGCACGCTGGTGGATTTCCTCCGTGTCCCCGCGGACCGGCTGCGCCTCACCTTTGACGCGCGCGATGAAGCGTTCCTCGCGCGAAGCGAGCCCACGCGGCGCGTGAGCATTACTCCCTCGACGACGGAAGCCTCTTCTCGGATCGCCGTTCGTGTGCGTGTCTTCGAAGCGGACCGTCTGGTCGACGAGCGGAGCGTCCGCGCCGATGCCGAAATTTACCGTCGCGTCGTCATCCTGCAGAACACCGTCAAGCGCAAGGACGCGCTGACGGTCTCTGACGTCGCCGAATCCGAGATGTGGATCGCACCGGGCGGTACCGAACCGGTCGCCACCGCCGAGGACGCGATCGGCGCTGTCGCGAAATCCCGCCTTGATGCGGGCTCCGTCCTCCGTCGCGACGCCCTCGAGCCGGCTGTGATGGTGAAGAAAGGCGAACTGGTCAGCGTCATCTGCATCAGCGGCGGGGTCGAGCTCACCACCCGCGCCCGGGCCGTCGCCGACGGCCGCGCCGGCGATCTGGTCGAGCTGAAAACCGACGGTGCGAAGAAGACCTTCACCGCCCGTGTGGACGGGCGCGGCCGCGCCGTGGTTGTCGTCGAGGGTCCTACCGGCGAGCCCCGCGCCGATCGGAGCCAACCATGAATCTCCGCACGGTCTCGCGCGTTCTGGCCGGCGCTGTCGCGATTGTTCTCCCCACCGCCGCCCTCGCACAAAGTCTCTACGAACTCCCAGTCGCGCCGGCCGCTTCAGATCGACAGCGAACCGGAGGTGGCAATAGTGGGGGTGGTGGAAGCAGCGGGGGGGGCGGAGGCGGCCCATCAGACGGCCAGCCAGCGATTCCCGAATCGGGTCCGGCACCGGCCACGGTCGCGGCCCCAGGGCCGGTTGTAGCCGGCCCGCCCCCGTCGCTCGAATCTGTCAGCCTGCTCTCGGTTCGCCCGCCGCGCCCGCGCCAGTTCAACGAGAACGATCTCATCACGATCATCGTGAGCGAACGCAACCAGTTCGACCGCAACCAGAAGCTCGATACGAAGAAGGACTACAACAACAACATCGACGTGAGCGATTTCCTCGACCTCGTAAACCTTCTTGAAACCCGCTTCCAGCAGTCCAGCCCCGAGCGCCTGCCCAAGATCGGCATCAAGAGCAAGCTCGATTTCAAGGGCGACGCCAAGTACAAGCGCGAGGACAAGGCCACCGCCCGTGTGACCGCCAAAGTCCTCGAGGTGAAGCCCAACAACACGCTGGTCCTCGAGGCCCGCTCGCTGTTCAAGACGGATGAGGAAGAACAGGTCATCACGATGTCGGGGCTCTGTCGTGCCGAAGACGTCACCAACACGAACACGGTGCAGTCGAACCAGCTCTACGACATGAACCTCAACGTCCAGAACAAGGGCCAGGTGTTCAACACGAACAACAAGGGCCTGATCCCGCGGATTCTCGAGACGATCTTCAACTTCTGAAGATGAGACCCGAGTCTTGAGACTTGAGCCTTGAGCTTCAGGTCAGAGGCTGGGACTGCTATCGAAGCACTTCATCGGGGCCGGGCAGAATCGATCACGTCGGTTCCAGTTGCCACCGCGCCATCAATCTCAAGTCTCAAGACTGCTCTGGCACATCCCTTGCTTCTTCTCCGCACATGACCGGAGGTCACCATCCCATGTCGCGGAGTCGAATCATCGTTGCGCTTTGCAGCGCGGCCTTTGCGCTCCTCGCGCTCGTTTCGTCCGCCCATGCCCTGGGCGTCAAGGAGATGGCCCGTCTCTCCGGTCAGGGTGAGACCACCATCTGGGGGATCGGCTTTGTCACGGGCCTCGCGGGCACCGGCGACTCCGGCGACACGCAGCCGCTCGCGCGCCAGCTCGCCGCCCTGCTCGAAAAGGGCGGGAACTCCGTTCCCGATCTCAAGGAACTCACCAAGGCCAAGAACATCGCCCTCGTCATGGTGCAGTGCAAAATCCCGCGTGAGGGCGCTCGCCGCGGCGACAACTTCGATGTTTCCGTCACCGCGTACCACAACGCCTCGAGCCTGAAAGGCGGACGTCTTTTCATCACGCCGCTCCAGGGCCCGCTCCCCAACCAGGGCGTCTTCGCGTACGCCGAGGGGCCGATCATTTTCGATGAAGCCTCCCTGACCAGCGGCCGCGTCCGCGGCGGGGCCAACATCTCTCACGACATCGCCATGAATGTCGTCACCGACGATGGCAAGATCACGCTCATCATCGCGCCCGGGTACGCCAGTTGGAGCACCTCGCGCCTGATCGCCGGGGCCGTCAACGCCGATCGCGAGGGCCTCGAATCGCAGGTGGAAGAAATCGCTCGCGCGGTCGATGACCGCACGGTCGCCATCCGCATCCCCGACGCCGAGCGGGCGAACCCCGCCAACTTCATCGCCGCGGTGATGGAAATCCAGCTCGATCCGTCGCTTCTCTCCCTGCCGGCGCGCGTGATCATCAACGAGAAGAAGGGCGACATCGTGGTCACCGGCGACGTGCAGATCAGCCCTGTCGTGATCGCGCACAAGGACATGGTCATCACGACCCTGAACCCGCCCCGCCCGCCCACGCCTGAAAGCCCGATTCTCGAAGAGTCACGCTGGACCTCGCTCACCACCCTCGGCGGCGACCGCAACACCACCCAGCTCCGCGACCTCCTCGAAGCGCTCAAACGCCTCGACATCCCCGTTCCCGATCAGATCGAGATCCTCACCAAGATTCACCGCATCGGCCGTCTCCACGCCGAGCTGATCACCGAATAAGGCCGTTTCACCACAGAGCACATCGAGCAAAGACTGAGATGATCGCCGCGGATATCACAAGCATGATTGGCCTGAACGCTCGGTCCGGCGCAGACGCGCGGAGCGCCGGCCTTCCTGCATTCAACCCAGGTTCTTCTCATTCTTTCGCTGCGTTCTCTGCGACCTCCGCGGTGAACTCTTCTTCTGGCCGATCGCCGAACGCCGACGGCCGGTCGCCCAAAGAAGTCGCCGAAGACTTCGTCGCCATCGCCCTCGTTCAACCCGTCTTCAAAGCCCTGCGTGAGAGTTCCGAGCTCGGCGCGTGGGGCCCGTTCAAGCCCGGCGCGCACGAGCGCGCGTTCGGCGCGATGCAGGACTGGGAAGCCGCCCGCCGCATCGTGAAGGCCAAGCATTTCCCGGTGGTCGACGCCGTCGCCCGCGAGCTCGAACACATGTCCAAGTCCCCAGGCACGGAGGCCGCGATCTATGGCTGAGACACTCGCCCGCCGCCCGGCACCCACGCTCGTTTCCGCTCCGGGAGGGAGCGACCCGCAGGTCGCCGAGGTCGAATCGCTCGTGACCGAGTTCATCGGCTGCTACGAGCGGCTTCTCGAACTCGCCCGCCGCCGCCACGAGGCGATGCGTCGCGCCCGCCCACGCGAGATGGCCGAGTGCATCGGCGAGGAGGCAACGATCGTGCAGCGCATCGCCGAGCTCGAGGCCCGTCGCCTGCGGCTCGTCGGCGCGATCGCCGAGCGTCTTCAATCCTCGAACGGCCGCTACACCCGTCTCTCGTGGATCGCCGAGCGGATGGAAGACCCGGTCCGCTCGCGCATGATCGCGCAGGCCGCGCGCCTCCGCGAGCTCATCGAAGCCGTGCAATCCGAAAACGCCACCGTCGGCGCCGCGGCTCGTGCCCTCGCCCTTCACATGGAAGGCCTGATGAAACAGCTCGCCGCCCGCCACAACCATTCCCGCACCTACGGCCGCAAGGGCTCCGTGGAAGCCGGCCCAGCCGTCACCTCCGCCATCGACGTCCGCAGCTGATCGCGTCTCAAGCCGCACCCCGCAAACCGCAGGACGCACCCATGGGACTCACCTCCTCGCTTCTCATCGGCCAGTCAGCCCTCACCGCGAGTCAGATCGCGATGCAGGTCACCGGCAACAACATCGCCAATGTCTCCACCCCCGGCTTCCACCGCCAGCGCGTCCTTCTCAATCCCAGCTTCAGCGAGCAGGTTCTCCCCGGCGCGTTCATCGGACGCGGCGTGGGCGTCCAGAATGTCCGCCGCGAGATCGACCCGGCCATCCAGGCCCGCCTCCGCGCCAGCATCTCACAGGAACAGGGCGCACAGATCGACCAATCCGTGCTTTCGCAGGTCGAGTCCATCCTCAATGAGCTCTCCGACTCCGACCTCTCGAGTCAGTTTTCCAGGTTCTTCAATGCCTTCTCCGAAGTCGCCAACAACCCGAGCGCGACCGTCACCCGCCAGTCCGCGATCGAGCAAGGCGCCCAGCTCGCCTCCTTCGTCCGCCAGCTCCGCACCGGCCTGATGGACCAGCGCGTCCAGGTCGAGAACCAGATCAAGTTCAACGTCACCCGCGCAGACGGCCTCCTCACCCAGATCGCCGAGACCAACAGGGCCATCGTCACCGGGGGCGGCGACTCCGCCCTCCGCGACCAGCGCGATGCGCTCATCAGCGAACTCTCGGGCATCATGAACGTCAGCGTCATCGAGCACGAAAACGGCTCGTGCGACGTCCTCGCCGGCTCCGCACCACTCGTCCTGGGCACCAACTCCCGCGGCCTCAATCTCCGCGTCCAGACCGTCAACAACGAGCTGCGCTACGACGTCCAGATCACCGCTACCAACGAGACTGTCGGCATCGACTCCGGCAAGCTCGGCGCGCTCCTGAACCAGCGCACCGGCGCCGTCCAGCGCACCATCGATGACCTTGACCATCTCACTGGTGGGCTCATCTTCGAGGTCAACAAGCTTCACGCGATGGGCCGCCCTCAGAAGCGCATGACCGACATCACCGGTGGGCTCCAGATCCCGACGGCCGACCGCTCGCGAGCCTTCAACGACCCCGCCAACGCCACCTTTGCCGGCCTCGACTTCGGCCCCAAGAACGGCTCTTTCACCGTCATCGTCACGGATCAGAACGGCAACCAGTCCAAGCAGGTCATCCAGGTCGATCTCGACGGCATCACAAACACCGGCGTCCCCGGCACCGCCGACGACACGTCGATCGATGATATCGTCACCGCGCTCAACGGCATCCCGAACCTCACCGCGTCGCTGACCCCGTCGGGCCAGCTCCGCATCACTACCGCCTCCGGCTACGACGTGAGCTTCGAGCAGGACTCTTCGGGCACCCTCGCGACGCTCGGGATGAACTCGTTCTTTACCGGCAACGACGCTTCCAACATCGCTGTCCGCGACGACCTCCGCACCGACCCGCTCCGTCTTACGATCGGCCTCAGTGACGGTTCCAACGAGACCGCGCTCGCCATCGCCGGCCTGAAAGACCGCGGCGTCGACGCGTTCGGGGGCGAATCGCTCGGCTCCGCTTGGCAGAAGTCCGTCGAGCGCCTGGGCGTCGACGCCGCCGCCGCTACGAGCCGCGCCGCCGCGACCGGGACCGTCCGTGCCAGTCTGGAAGCCCAGGACGCCGGCATCAGCGGCGTGAGCCTCGACGAAGAATCAATCAACCTCATCAACTACCAGCAGCAGTACCAGGGCGCCGCCCGCTTCATCAGCGTCGTCAACGAAATGACCCAGATCCTCCTCGATCTCGTCTGATTTCCCCACTCAGCACTGAGCACCCAGAACGATGTCCTTCATCCCCTCCAGCCTGACGCGCGTCCCCAACATGCTCGTGTCGCAGCTCCAGCAGCGCACGACCGCGAGCGCGAACGTGCAGCTTCTCCGCGTGCAGGAGCAGCTCGCCACGTTCAAGCGCGTGAACCGCGCCAGCGACGACGCCGTCGCTGCGTCGCTGATCGGTGTCCTCGATGGCCGCCTGGAGCAGAATGACCAGACCTCCCGCAATCTCACGCACGCCGGCGCGGTCCTGAGCACGCTCGACCAGCGCCTCGGATCGCTCGTGGACAGCATGCGTGAGGTGAAGGACATCGCCTCATCCCAGATCGGCGCCGGGTCTGATTCGGAAACCCGTCGCGCCCAGGCCTCGGTCATCGCGTCGAAGCTCGACGAACTCCTCGCGGCGCTGAATAGCGACTTCGCCGGCGTGAAACTCTTCGGCGGCTCCGCGGTTACGGGCCGGGCGATGAACAGCTTCGGCACCGGCTACCGCTACGCCGGCACCGGAACCGGTCTCCGCACCGACCTCGGTCCGGGCATTGATTTCCCCATCACCATCGGCGCCGACACCGCCGTCGGCGCCCTCTCCTCGCGCGTTGGTGGAGTCACCGATCTCGACCCCCAGCTCACCGCCGGAACCCGCATCGCCGACCTCCGCGGCCCGGCCGCGAACAACACCCTCGGCAGCCTCTCCATCACCATCGATGACGGCGTTACCCCGGTCACCGTCACCGCTGATCTGACCGAGGCCGAAACGATCGGCGACGTCAACCAGATCATCGAATCCGCCATTCGCCAAGCTGTCCCGGCGGCCCTGACCGGCGCGTACCCCTCCGCCGTGGGCGTCTCCGGCGAGCGCATCGCCGTCAACAACATCGCCACCGGCTACACGATCGACTTCTCCGACGGCCCCGCCGGCTCGACCGCCCGGGCGCTCGGCATCGACAACTTCACCTACAACGACACCACCGCCGTCAGCACCAATACCAATGTTGACCTTGATCCCCGCATCACCGATCAGACCACCATCGGGAGCCTGAATCCCGCCATCCCCGCCGGCACCGTCCGCTTCCGCAACGGAACGTCGCAGGGCACTGTCAACATCACCTCAGGCATGACCGTCGGTCAGCTTCGCGAGGCCGTTCGCCAGCTCAATCTCGGCGTCCGTGTCGATGTGGACGAGTCGGGCAACAGCATCAGTGTCATCAATGAAGTCTCCGGCTACCGGATGTCCATCGAAGATTCCGGTGCGACGACCGCCCTCGCCCTGGGCATCCGCAACTTCGCCGGCACGACCTCCGTCTCGTCACTCAACGGCGGCAGGGGGGTCGAGATCGCCGACGGTGTGCTGAATCCCCTGACCGGTCTCCCCGAGCCCAACCTCAACACCGATTTCCGGGTGACCCTGACCGACGGCTCGACCTTCGATGTGGACCTTGTACCGGGCGACATGCAGACGGTCCAGACGGTGGTGAACAAGATCAACGCCGCCGCGACCGCCGCGGGCTTCGGCGCGGTTTTCACGGCTTCCGTCAGCAACGGTTCGAACGGCATCGTTTTCTCCGACACCGCCGCGGGAGCTTCGCCGGTCACGGTCACGAACCTCAACGGGTACGCGGCCCTCGACCTAGGTCTCCTCAATGGGACGTTTTCTGCCGGTGCACCTGCAACTTTTGCCGGAACCGATCCCGCGACGGTCCGTGTGGACAGTCTTGTGAGCACTTTGATCGATTTGCGTGACGCCTTGCAGAACAACGACGAGCGTGGCATCACGTTTGCGGGAGAGCTCTTCGAGACCGACCTCGATCGTCTGTCATCCGCACGCGCCCTCGTCGGGATGCGTCAAGCGCGGGTGGAGGCGGCACAGGCCCGGCTCGAGGACTCCACGTTGCTCGACAAGTCCATCAAGAGTTCGTTGCAGGACGTTGACTTCACAGAGGCGGCGACGCGCTTCAACCTGCTCCAGACCCAGCTGCAGGCGGGCTACACGTCGATCGCCTCGCTACGACCCCTTTCGCTCATGAACTTCCTCGGTTGATCAATACGAAACTCCTCCCCGCGCGCGGCCGAGCGCGGGATAGATCCGCCGGAGGCGGGTCGCTCGTCACGGAGACGGGTGGATGAAAGACGGACGGCCGAGTCTCGGAGCACTCCCATGGAAGTGCGGACCACACGCTTTGGGTCGGTGGAGATCGCGGAGGACCGCGTGATCACCTTCCCGAAGGGGCTCCTGGGGTTCCAGCAGCTCAAGCGCTATTGCCTGCTCCAGCCCAACGACGACGCCTGCTTCTTCTGGCTGCAGTGCGTCGACGACCCCGCGATCGCGTTCGTGGTCACCGACCCGAACCTCTTCGTGGCGGACTACTCGGTGCCCATCCGCTCCGAGCAGATGGAGGACCTGGGCCTGCCCCGTCTCGAGGACGCGCAGGTCTTCGTCATCGTCAACAAGGTCAACGGGGCGTTGACCGGAAACCTCCAAGGACCCCTCGTCGTCAACACGATCACGCGTGTCGCCGAGCAGTTCGTCCTGGCGGAAAAGAAATGGACGACGAGGCACGAACTCGTGCGCGTCGAGCCCGCGGCGAAGGCGATCCCCGCCTAGCGATCACGGGTCCATCGGATTGCATGTTTGTGTCGGTCCGTCGCGCCGCATGGCGCGCCGGACCGTGAACGGGTGCCCGTCTTCCGAGGGAAGCGGGCCGGAGCGGACGGGTTCCACGGAAGGAGCCGACACCGATGCTGGTGCTGACGCGTCTCCGAGACGAAACAATCATGATCGGCGACGAGATCGAGATCACCGTCGTCGATATCCGGGGCGACAAAGTGCGCCTCGGGATCACCGCGCCCTCACGGGTCGCCGTGCACCGCAAGGAGGTGTACGAGGCGATCCGCGTCGAGAACGAGCAGGCCTCGCGCAGCGCCGGGGAAGAACTCCCGGCGCTCCCGATGCGCCCGGGCGCCCAGCGTGGCGCCCGCGCCGGCGCCGCCCCGCTCCGTTCCTCGGCCGAGGTTTCGGTCAAGACAGGAAACGACCAGGTCAAACCGATCGCGCCCGCGGCGTTGCGGAAGCGCGCGTAGTTCAGTTGTCCCACGGACGGATGTCAGTGAGCGGCGAGTGGTTGAGCCGCGGATGAAGGTTAGGCAAAGCAAAGCCGCAGCCCCAATCACGGAGGATTGCCATGGCTCGGATCAACACGAACGTCTCCAGTATGATCGCGCAGTCGAAGCTCGCGCGATCGAACTCACAGTTGCAGACGACTCTGCAGCGGCTGGCGACGGGCTACCGGATCAACCGCGGCGCCGATGATCCCGCCGGGCTCATTGTGTCCGAGCGGCTGCGCACCGAGCTCGCCGGGCTCAACCAGGGCGTGAAGAACTCCGAGCGCGCCTCGGGTGTGATCTCGACGACCGAGGGCTCACTCGCCGAGGTCAGCGACCTCCTGAACTCCATCAAGGCACTCGTGGTCGAGGCCGCCAACACCGGCGCCGTCTCCCCCGAGGAAATCAACGCCAACCAGCTCCAGATCGACTCCGCCATCGACTCCATCACCCGTATCGCCAACACCGCTTCCTTCGCCGGTCTCAAGCTCCTCAACGGCTCGCTCTCCTACACCACCAGCGGCCTCGACAACACCAAGATCGTCAAGAACCAGTTCTTCGGCGTCACCTTCGCCGACCGCAGCACCGTCGATGTCAACGTCGAGGTCCTCGGCTCCGCCCAGACCGCCAAGCTCTTCCTCAACACCGACTGGACGGTCGCCAACTCGCTGCCCTCGACCGTGACACTCGAAATCTCCGGCCGCGACGGCGTGGACGAGATCACTTTTACGTCCGGCACGACGGTCAACGCGATGATCGACGCCATCAACAGCCGCTCCGCCACGACCGGCGTGCACGCGGCTCGCGTCAACGCGAGCGACGCCACCAGCGGTATCGTGCTCACCTCGCTCGCCTTCGGCTCCGACGCCTTCGCCGCCGTCAAGCGGCTCTCGGGCGGCACCGTGCTTCAGTTCGCCCGTCTCCAGAATGACGCCCCCGGCATGATCGACTGGGCCACGCCCGCGAGCTACACCGCTGCGGAGACCGACTCCGGTCGCGACGTGAGCGTTCTCGTCAACGGCGCGCTCGCCACCGGCCGGGGCCTCGAGGTCACCGTCCGCAATCCCAACCTCGACATGAAGCTCCTGCTGAGCCAGACCTTCGGTACCACCGTCAACGGAACGCCGGAGGCCTTCGTCATCACCGGTGGCGGCGCCCGTTACCAGCTCGGCCCCCAGATCACCGCGCAGCAGCAGGTCAATATCGGACTCAACTCCGTCGCCGCCACTCGCCTGGGCGGCACCTACGTCACCCTCTCCGACGGCGTCACCCAGCAGCTCCAGTTCCTCTCGAGCCTCAAGTCCGGCGGCGCCAACAAGCTCAACGGCGGGAACCTCGCCAACGCCAGCCGGATTCTCGAGACCGCCATCGACGAAATTTCCACCGTTCGCGGCCGTCTCGGCGCCTTCGAGCGGAACATCCTGCAGACCAACGTCCGCTCGCTGCAGGCCGGCATCGAGAACATCACCGCGAGCGACTCCATCATCCGCGATACGGACTTTGCCAAGGAAACCAGCGAGCTCACCCGTGCCCAGATCCTTGTTTCCGCCGGCACGAGCGTGCTCGCCACCGCGAACGCCAACTCGCAGGTCGTGCTCCAGCTGCTCGGGTGATCGGACCTTCGCGCCGCATCGCCCACGCCCGATTAGTTCGCGGCCCGCGAAGCGCCTGAACGAACATTACTGGCTCATGCCCAACGCCCCGCACGGGGCGTTTTTTTATCGCGCGATCCGGTAACACGCCGCGCGTCACAGACCCATCACTCTTCCCCGTTCCGCTGCGCGCCACGTCATCCGGACTTGACGGCTCACCGATCCCACGGGCCGCGCGGCAACGTGTCCACGCCGCGCATCGCCGGGGAACGGGGCGTGCCCGAACCCGGAGTGCCCGCCGATGGTCGTCGGGCAATCTGCCGGGGCAGGGAAGATCAGCCCGGCGCACAAGACGAGCGCGGTGTCCCGAAATCGGCGGGCCGCGGTTCACGGAGGATGGCATGAGCCGGATCAATACCAACGTCAGCTCGCTGATTGGCCAGCGCGTGCTGGGAGCCAACAACAAGCTCCTCAACACCACGCTCGAGCGTCTGTCCACGGGTTTCAAGATCAACCGCGGCAAGGATGACCCCTCGGGTCTCATCGCGTCGCAGAACCTGCGTGCCGAGCGGTCCGCCCTCGGCGCCGCCATCAGCAATGCCGAGCGTGCTGATCAGGTCGTGAACATCGCCGAAGGCGGCCTCGACGAAGTGTCGGGCCTCCTCACCGAGCTCCAGGGCCTCGTCACCCAGACCGCCAGCACCTCCGGCCTGTCCCGCGAAGAGAAGGAAGCAAACCAGCTCCAGATCGACTCGATCATCCAGACCATCGATCGCGTCTCCGCGGCGACCAGCTTCCAGGGCACCAAGCTCCTCAACGGCAACTTCGACTACGCCACCGACACCGTTCACGCCAACGTCAAGTCCTTCAAGGTCAACGGTGCCAAGCTCCAGTTCGGCGGCACGCAAAATGTTGATGTCGTCGTCACCGCCTCCGCTCAGGTCGGCGGCTACGTCCTCTCCTTCGGCGCCGGCAACCTCAACCTCGGCGGCTCCGGCGCCAGCGACGGTGCCGACAAGCAGTTCGTCATCGAAATCGCCGGCTCCAAGGGCGCTCGTGAGCTGAGCTTCGCCTCGGGCACCACGCTCACCTCCGTCATCAACGCCATCAACAGCTTTACCGACGTGACCGGCGTCACCGCCACCGCGTCGGGCTCCGGCGGCGTCCGCCTCGAGAGCTCCGACTTCGGTTCCGACGAGTTCGTCTCCGTCCGCGTTGTGAATGACGGTGGTTCTCAGGGCAATGGCGTCTATGCCCTCCAGGCCGGCAATACCTCGCTCGCCGATACCTCCGCCGCCACCGCCTGGACCGCCGCCGGCAACAAGCTCACCGACTACGGCAAGAACGTCTCCGCCACCATCAACGGCATCGTCGCTACCACCAAGGGCACCAAGGCCCGCATCAACACCGACTTCCTCGACGTCGAAGTCGATCTCCAGAGCACCGGCTCCGGGGCCAATGCCAAGACCCTCGGCGCCCTCCAGGCCTTCACCATCACCGGCGGCGGCGCGGACTTCCAGCTCGCCGGCCACGTGGACATCGCCGGTAAGGTCTCGCTCGGTATCTCCAACGTCGCCGCCCGAACCCTGGGCCGCACCTCCGACGCCTCCAGCACCTACTTCCTCAGCGACCTCGGCTCTGGCCGTACGCTGAACGTCGTTGACGGCGACGTCACCAACGCTCAGAAGGTCATCGAGACCGCCATCAAGGAGACCAGCTCCCTCCGCGGTCGCCTCGGCGCCTTCCAGAAGAACACGATCGGTGCCACCGTCCGCAGCCTCAACGTCGCGTCGGAAAACACCGCCGCCGCCGAGAGCATCATCCGTGACACCGACTTCGCCACCGAGACCGCCCAGCTGACCCGTGCTCAGATCCTCTCTGCGTCCGCTCAGCAGGTCCTCGGCCTCGCGAACTCCCAGCCCCAGGCCGCTCTCCAGCTTCTCGGGTAAAGCTCGGGACTGACTGAAG
Organism: Phycisphaerales bacterium; assembly: GCA_035549675.1. Classification (GTDB taxonomy): domain Bacteria; phylum Planctomycetota; class Phycisphaerae; order Phycisphaerales; family UBA1924; genus DASZQL01. The sequence goes on from DASZQL010000167.1 coordinate 14,491, forward strand.
CCCGATAACTCTCCCGCGCCCCGGCCTCAAACGCCGGGGCGCGTTTCTTTTTGAAACCTCGCCCTTGGTTATCGGGCCACGGTGCGCGAGCTTTCAATCCCGCTCCGATAAGCACCCGCGTTCGACGCGAACTTCGGAGACACCCATGGCCCGCATCAACACGAACGTTTCTTCGCTCCTCGCCCAGCGCAGCTACGCCAGAAACAGCGACACGCTCACTGTGTCGCTCGAACGCCTCTCCACGGGTCTCCGCATCAACCGCGGCAAGGACGACCCCGCCGGCCTCATTGCCTCTGAGAATCTCCGCGCCGAACGCTCCGCCCTTTCCGCCGCCGTCGGCAACGCCGACCGCGCCGACCAGGTCGTGAGCATCGCCGAGGGCGGCCTGCAGGAAATCTCCAACATGCTGACGGAGCTGCAGGGCCTCATCACCGAGACCGCCAACACCGCGGGCCTCTCCAAGGAGGAACGCGAGGCCAACCAGCTCCAGATCGATTCCATCCTCCAGACCATCGACCGCGTCGCCGCCGCCACCAGTTTCCAGGGCCTCAAGCTCCTCAGCGGCAGCTTCGACTACACCACCGACGCCGTCTCCGCCTCCGTCAGCTCCTTCCGCGTCAACGGAGCTAAGCTCCCGTACCAGGGCTCCACCGATGTCTCCGTCCTCGTCACCGCCTCCGCGCAGCTCGCCGGGCTCTTCCTCTCCTTCGGCAACGCCGACCTCAACCTCGGCGGCGCCGGCGCCGGCGACGGCGCGGGCCGCCAGTTCGTCTTCGAAATCGCCGGCAACCGCGGCTCGCGCGAGCTCTCCTTCTCCTCCGGCTCCAACCTCACCAACATCGTCGCCGCCATCAACACCTTCTCGCAGGTCACCGGCGTCCGCGCCCGCGTCTCCGGCACCACCGGCATCCGCCTCGAGTCCCTCGATTTCGGCTCCGATCAGCTCGTCTCTGTCCGCGTCAACGACGACGGCTCGATCCTCGACCCCGGCGCCGTCGGTGTCTACAAGCTCCAGGCGGGCGACTCCAGCGCCTCGCAGGCGACGCGCACATCCACCTACGCCGCCGCACGCAACAAGGTCACCGACTTCGGCCAGGACGTCCAGGGCACCATCAACGGCATCATCGCCACCACCCGCGGCACCGTCGCCCGCATCACCACCGACTTCCTCGACGTCGAGGTCAACCTCGTCTACGACGCCGCGAGCTCGAATCCCAACGCCGCGAAGCTCGGACGCATCAACGCCTTCTCCATCCTCGGCGGCGGCGCGGACTTCCAGCTCGCCGGCAACGTCGATATCGCCGGCAAGGTCTCCGTCGGCATCCAGGACTTCGCCGTCCGCAACGTCGGACGCACCAATGTGGATGTCAACGGCACGGACACGACCTTCTTCCTCAAGGACCTCGTCGCCGGTCGCTCTCTCAACGTCGTCGACGGTAACCCCACCGCCGCGCAGGAAGTCGTCTCCGCTGCGATCAAGGAAGTCACTAGCCTCCGCGGGCGCCTCGGCGCCTTCCAGAAAAACACCATCGGCGCCACCGTCCGATCCCTCGGCATCGCACTCGAAAACACCACCGCTGCCGAAAGCGTCATCCGCGACACCGACTTCGCCGAGGAGACCAGCGCCCTGACCCGCGCCCAGATCCTCGTCAGCAGCTCCGTCAGCACGCTCGGCCTCGCCAACTCCTCACCCCAGGCCGCCCTCCAGCTCCTCGGCTAACCCAGCCGCCCCGCGAGCGTGACCGACCGTACATTCCGACCGGTGCCACGACTTTCGATGCCCTGATCGAAAGTCGTGTTCTTATTTCATGATGTTCTTTCCTCTCGCTCGCTTTTCATTCCCCTCTCTCTCTCTCTCTCTCTTCCTCTTCCTCTTCCTCTGGCTCTCTCTCTGTCTCTTCTTCTTCTTCTTCTTCTTCTTCCTTCCCCTTCTTCTACCCCTCCTGTTCCTCCTTCTTTTCTTCTTCTCTTCGTCTACGCCCCGGAGGGGCGCACGATGGTTGCCAGGGGCCGCGAACGAGGCTCCGCGAGTGAGCGTGCCCCTGGTCGCGGCCCCAAACAACTTCTTTCTCCTGCTTTCTACAAAGGGGCTACACGCTTCTACTCCATCTACTCTCCCTACACCGGGCGGGTGGGCTACTCCCTCTCTGTCTTTCCCTCCCCCCCCAACCCCAGCGATAATCCCAGCATGAACACGTTCCAAAACCTCCACGCCGTCGTCACCGGCGGCACCGGCGCGCTCGGCACGGCCGTCGTCAACGCCCTCCTCAAGGAAGGCGCCCACATCCACATCCCCGTCTTCCACATCCACGAGCTGCAGGCCTGCCCTTTCCACAACAACAAAAGCATCCGTCTTGTCCCGGGAATCGACGTGCGTTCCGAATCCTCCGCCGAAGGCTTTTACCGCGACATCCCGGCGCTCTTCACCTCGATCCACGTCGCCGGCGGCTTCGACATGGGTCCCATCGCCGAGATGACGCAGCCGCGGTACGAAGAGCTGATGTCCATCAACGCGCAGACCGCGTTCTTCTCCTGCCGCGAAGCCGTCAAGCGCATCCGCGCCACCGGCGGTAAGACAGCCCCCAAAGGCACCATCGTCAACGTCGCCGCGCGCCCCGCCGCGATCGCCACCCTCGGCGCGAACATGGTCGCCTACACGATGAGCAAGAGCGCCGTCGCCGCGCTCACGCAGTCCCTCGCCGAGGAGCTCCGAGCCGAAGGCATCTGGGTCAACGCCGTCCTCCCCTCGATTCTCGATACGCCCGCGAACCGCAAGTCGATGCCCGACGCCGACTACTCAACATGGCCCAAGGTCGATCAGGTCGCCGCCGCCATCCTCCGCCTCGCCTCACCCG
>DASZQL010000168.1:0-3823 GCA_035549675.1 Phycisphaerales bacterium
GGTGAAGCCGATTGTTTCCAAGACGGAGCAAGAGATTTTCAAGGCGCTGGGGATGCCGGATATCCCGCCGGAGTTGCGGGAGGATCATCCGGGGTGGATGGCCGCGCCTGCAAAGAATTTGGTGACGGCGGCGGACATCAAGGCGGAGCTGCACGCCCACACGACGGCGTCGGACGGGCGGATGACGATCGTGGAGCTTGCGGAGGCGGCCAAGGCGCGCGGGTTTCACACGATCGCGGTGACGGATCATTCGAAGAGTTCTGCGATCGCGGGAGGATTGAGCGTCGAGAAGCTCGAACAACACATCGAGGCGGTGCACGCGGCGCGGAAGCAGGTCAAAGGCATCACGATCCTCGCGGGGAGCGAGGTGGACATCCTCGTGGACGGGAAGCTCGACTACCCGGAGTCGGTGCTCAAGATGCTGGATGTGGTGGTGGCGTCGCCGCATGCTTCACTAAAGCAGGACGAGGCGACGGCGACGAAGCGGCTGCTGCGGGCGATCGAGAGCAGGCGGGTCAACGTGCTCGGGCATCCGACGGGACGATTGATCGGGCAGCGCGAGGGGTTCACGATTGACATCCGGGCGGTGGCGAAGAGTGCCGCGAAGAACAATGTGGCCCTGGAGATCAACGCGAACTGGCGGCGGCTGGACCTGCGGGACACGCACGTGCGGGCGGCGCTGGATGAGGGGGCGCTCATCGCGATCGATTGCGACGTGCATGAGGAGGTTGACTTTGACGAGTTGCGGTTCGGGGTGACGACGGGGCGGCGGGGCGGGCTGACGACGGAGCGGTGCGTGAACTGCTGGACGGGCGAGAAGCTGATGAAGTGGTTGCGGAAACCCTGAAGAAGGGGCTGCCCGGTTGGCTTGCGCCAACGGCTCTGGCTACGTGATTCGATGGTTCGGGGGGTACACTGTCTTTTCATGCCGCCGAAGCGTCAAGCCGTTGCCGAGCCGCCGATTGAGATTGCGCAGCCGTTGTGCGCGGTGTTCAGGCGGTATCTGAAGTCGATCGGGCAGAAATACACGCCGGAGCGGGCGCAGGTGTTGGATGCGCTCTTTGAGTTCGACGGGGTGTTCCAGGCGGAGCAGTTGCTCGCGCGGCTACGGCGTGAGGACACGGGCGGGCGCGTCAGCAAGGCGACGGTGTACCGGACCATCAAGCTGCTGCAGGGGGCGGGGATTCTGCAGCAGGTGCTCTTTGATGCGGAGCATGCGCACTACCAACTGGTGTACGGGCGGCGGCCATTGGACTTGCTCATCGATCTCGAATCGAATCGGGTCATCCCGATCGACGTGCCGGAGCTGGCGGCGATCCGGGAACGCGTGTGCAAGCAGCACGGGCTGAGCCCGCGCGGGCATCGGTTTCAGATCTTTGCAGCGAAGGGCGAGTGAGGGGAGTCGCCGGCGGGACACGCTCCGAGCCGTGTGCCACGGCACCCGACGGAGCACCGGTGTCCGCCAAAAAGAACACGACTATTCCCAGAGCGGAATAGTCGCGGCACAAAGCGTGATGGCGCGACGGCGCGAGCTACTTGACGGGCTCGAACTCGCGGGAGCGGTGCTGGAGCTGGGCCTTGAGGCGGGCGAGGATCGAGCTGTGCATCTGGCTGACGCGGGATTCGGAGAGGTCGAGGGTCGCGCCGATTTCCTTCATGGTCATTTCCTCGTAGTAGTAGAGGATGACGATGAGGCGCTCGGCGCGGCTCAGGCCCTTGGTCATGAGGTCCTTGAGGTCGCGGCGCTGGATCTCGCCGAGCGGGTTGATCTGGCGCTCGTCTTCGACGATGTCGATCTCGCGGACTTCACGGCTGCCGTCGGACTGGAAGCAGCGGCGGTTGAGGCTCGTGATGTTGACGGCGGAACCGTCGCGGAGAATTTTCTTGGTTTCTTCGTCCGTGGTGCCGAGGCGGGCGGTGATCTCGCCCTCGGTCGGGGTGCGGCCGGTGGTCATCTCGATGTTCATGCGGATCTGGTTGATCTTGCCGCTGCGCTGGCGGACAAGACGGGGGACCCAGTCCATGGAACGGAGTTCGTCGAGGATGGCGCCGCGGATGCGCGGGGCGCAGAAGGTTTCGAACTTCACGCCGCGGGTCAGGTCGAAGGCGTTGATGGCCTCCATGAGGCCGAACTGGCCGACGGAGAGGAGATCGTCGATCTCGACTTCATCGGGGAGACGGGTGTAGATGCGCTCGGCGTTGTAGCGGACGAGGTGGAGGTATTTTTCGGCGAGGTAGTTGCGGAGCCCGTCGGAGGGCTCTTTCTTGAAATGCTCCCAGACTTTCTGGATGGTCATCGCGTCGAGCCAGGCTCGGAGCGCGACACGCTCGCTGTCGGGCGGGCGGAGATTCTTGGTTGGCGTTCGCGTGGTGCGGGACTTGGTCTTCGCGGCGGGTTTCAGCCGGGACTTGTCGCGCGTGGTGGTCGATGGCATCGGGTCCGCTCCTTGACCTCACTTGAACCAGCGTTCAGTTCACGGCCGAATCCTTGGCCGTGAGCCCGAGTATACAAGCGAATCCAACCCGCTACCAGCGAGTAGCAGCGGGCAGCATCAAAAGTTTTTCAAGTAACGGCGCCTTCGGATTGTCCGGCGCCGACGGTTGTTTCATTTCCAATTTGTCCGATGCGCGCCTCGCGATCGGCACGGTGTTCGCTTAATCGTTCGCTGAGCGCGACGCAGGCGACCTTGCCGGCGGCGACGCCGATGAACTGGCAGATGAACATGCCGATGATCGCGCTGAGAATGATTTCATCGGCGGAGCGTTCGGCGGCGAGGCCCGAGACGATGGCGATGGCGAACGCCGAGAGGGCGAAACACCCGGCCACCGCACGGATCGGCAAACGTCCTTCCACGAACAACTCCCTCGGCGGGCCGAGCACACCGGCGGACTCGCCCGATGTCGTATCGGCCCGCTTTGGGCTTGAAAACAAGATTTCCGCGCGCACTTCAGCGCATCGGAGAAAGTTCGGCGTCGATCATGGCCGCACAAAGCGCAAGAGCCGCGCGATCAGACCACCTTCACGCGCGGGAAGACCGTGATTGATGAGGAGTTCGGCTCGCAGATACGCCGACAAAGACCGAACATCGCGAGCGGCGTGCGAAGAGGGCGAGGATTGCAGGAAGATTCGGCGCTCGCGCGCTGCGTTTCGCGCGGCCTCATCACTTGTGATCATGCCGGCGAAGGGGAGCGCGCGGTTCAGGAAACGCCTGCATGCGGCGTCGATACGCCCGTGGACATGGCGCGCTTCCGCGATGTCCGCGGCCTGGTTGACGACCAGCATGAGGCGCACCGGATCAGCGCGGGAAAGATCGGGCGAACGGCGCGTGATGCACTTGATGAGCGCGTAGGCATCGGTGATGGCGGTCGGATCGGGGGTCGTCACAATGATCGCGACATCCGCGGCAGAAACGAAGGAGAGGACGGAGGGGCCTATCCCGGCGCCGCAGTCGATCAGCAGGGCGTCGCAGTCGCGCTCGACGGGTTGTAGATCCTCGAGCAGGCGCTCGCGTTCGGTCTCGGACATGTCGGCGAGGTGCTCGACGCCCGAAGCACCGGGAACGAGCGTGAAACCGGCATGGGTTCGGATGGTGATCTCGCGCAGGGTGCGCTGGCCGGAGATGACGTGGCCCAGGTGACCCGTGGGCGTGACGCCGCAGAGGACATCGGCATTGCCGAGGCCGAGATCGCCGTCGAAGAGCGTGACGCGGGAGCCGGTTCGGGCGAGCTCGGCGGCGAGGTTGACGCTCAGCGTGGTTTTTCCGACGCCGCCTTTGCCACTAGCGATGGCGATGGAGCGGGCGCGGATGGCGGGAGCTTCCGG
>DASZQL010000169.1:0-4527 GCA_035549675.1 Phycisphaerales bacterium
CGGAGAGCATGGCGGCGCGGACGGCGTCCATGCCCCGCATGACGACCGCGCGTTCGACGGTGGTGATGGAGCCGCCCAGGCCTCGCTCGGCGCGGCGGCAGAGCGAGAGGAGCTTGACCGTGAGCGCCGGGTCGGATTCGATGAGGCGGACGATCTCGCGGACGTCGGATTCGGAGGAGCCTGAGAGGGCGAGAACGCGCGTCGCGACGCTCGAGAGCGTGGGGAGCGAGTCGATCTGCTGGAGGATGAGCTCCAGGCGGGACATGGACGCGGCGGCGGCGTCGACGGTCCCGCTCGTAGTTGCGATTGCCGCCCGGCTCATTGAAACGGATCTCCTCAGAAGCTCAATATGACCGGTGGGAAAAGGGACGCGCTTCAAGTCGCGTGTCCCAGTATTTGTTGGGACTTGCGCTGCTTCAGGTGAACGAACTGATTAGGCCGCGACGCCGACGAGTTCAGCCACACGGGCGAGCAGCTTCTCGATGTTGAAAGGCTTCTTGATGAAGTCGTCCGCGCCGGCGCTCTTCAGGCGGTCGATCTCGGCCTGCTCGACGACGCCCGAGACGAAGATGATCTTGATGTCCTTGGACTGCTCGCGGGCGCGGAGGCGTTCGCAGACGATGTTGCCGTTGATGTCGGGGAGCATGTAGTCGAGGATGATCGCGTGGGGGCGGAAGGCTTCGGTCTGGAGACCGGCTTCGTAGCCGTTGGTCGCGACTTCGATGTCGAAGCGGCCGTCGCGGCGGAAGGCTTCCTGGAGCACTTCGAGGACCTGCGCGTCGTCGTCCACGAGCAGGACTCGGCGCTTGGGGCCTTCGAGGGCGTCGATCGGGATGTCGTTCTCCCGCATGAAGCGGAGGAGTTCCTCTCGCGGGATGCGGCGGAAACGTGAACCCGGGACACGGAAGCCGGTCAGACGTCCGCTATCGAAGCAGCGGATGATGGTCTGCTGGCTGACCTTGCAGATCTCGGCGGCTTCACCGGTGGTGAAGATCCGTTTGTCGGCCCAACTGCGTGAGCCGACCACCTGGCTTGGAGCACCGCTCATGACGTCGCCCTCTCACGCGCGGCCGGACACACAATCCTTGGCAACCCCTCACGCCGCACGTCCTGGTCGGGGGTAGCCGACGGACGCGGACTTCGACGCGAGGCGCCGGATACTTGACTGTCTTGCCTCTCCTGCCAAGACAGCCGATCTTCCGGCGTTTCCGGTCGTGGTTGGTTCCCTGCGAGTGCTTTTCAGACCCGCAAAGAGTGGGCACCTTCACTATATCCCCAAAACGACCAAAATCCCGGACTGAGCAGGGGTTATGACTCCATTTGCTGAGAGTGTGGGGCGGCGGTGAAGGCCGCGGAAGCGGTGGAGACGCCCTGATCGGCGTGCGCGCTGCACCCCGCCGACAGGGGCCAGACGGTCCAGATGTACCCGCTTACTGCCCGGAAACCACGTTTCCTTCGCGCTCGGCTTGCACGGAGTAGAACGTGGGGAGCAGGTAGTTGCGACCGGCGTAGGTGTAGACCGTGCCGCTGAAGGTAAAGGTCATGCCGCGCCGGCCGGGGCCTGCGAGGGCGGCGATGGATTCAAGATTGGCGCAGCGCATCAGGCCCATGGAGGAGCGCTTGTCGTTGGGTTTATCGGTGTCGTTGTCGAAGACGGCGACCCAGCCGGATTCGCCGCCCCGTTCTACGCGGGCGCGACGGGAGACGATGATGGTGCCCTCGCGGATGACCTTGGATTCCTCGTTCTTGGCGGCTTTACCGGGGGCGTTTTTGTGGCCGTTGGCTTCTTCGCCGACCGCCCCGGCAGCGCCGCCCTGTTTCGCGGGGCCGCCGGTATCGATCTGCTTGAGAAGTTCTGAGGCGGTGGGGTCGGCGCTCTTTTGGCCCGGCACGCTTGGCGCTGGCTTGCGCACCGGGGCCATGGCTTCTTCGGAGGCGATGGTCGAGAAGTCGCGAGGGAGGAAGTAGTTCACGCCGTCGAAGACCTGGACGGTGCCGCTGACGAGGAAGGTGACGGTGCCGGTTTTGGATTCCATCGTGCGCTGCATTTCGCTGAGGCGCTGGCAGGGCTGGATGGGCATCGGGGATTCGGCCTTGCCCTCGGCGTCGGGGTCGAAGACGAAGATCCATCCGCCGCGCTGCATGGGGAGGAGTCGTCCGCGGCGGTCGGTGAGAAAAGCTCCCTCGCGGATCAGCGAGCCGGGATTGGGGCGCGGGTCTTTGAGACCCATACCTTCGGTGGCTTCGTGGCCCTCGGGCGTGAGCGCGGGCGTGGTGGGCTGATCGGCGGTGCGCTTGAGGCGCTCGGCATCGCGATCGAGCGATGGGTCACGGAGGGCCGGATCGTTGGAAGGTTTGACGGGAGTGGGTTCGGCGGCGACGGCTAACGCACTGCCCAACAAAGCAGCGGCGAGGACGGCTGTCGCATTCATGGTGGTCTTGGTGTTCAAGCGAAAGACCTCTCGCGGAGGAATGCGGGATCGGGTGACGGCCCACACTACATCATCGGCACGCGGCGGGCGCGGGGAGGATTCCGCTCGCGATTCCCTTGGTTTCGCAATGAAAAGTCGTCTTCGGCTGGACAGGGGCGGGGCAAACTGCGATGATTCCCGTCCGCCGGCCGCGTACCCAAGTGGTCCAAGGGGACGGATTGCAAATCCGTTATCCGTGGGTTCGAATCCCACCGCGGCCTTTTCTGGGGTTGGGGTGCGGGGGTCTTCAGATGCATCGATTGGCGCTGGTGACTCACCCGGCGTGCGAGCGGCATGACCCGGGATCCGGGCATCCCGAGTCGCCGGCTCGGCTCAGGGCGATTCTTGGCGAGTTGAAGCGGGCGTCGATCATGGGGAGTGGTTGGGCGGAGCCGACGGAACAGGTCGGCGAGGCGCTCCTGCGGCGGGTGCATTCGAGTTCGCATGTGGATCGGATGCTCGGCTTGCGGGGTTGCGCGGCGGTGATCGATGCGGATACGGTCGCATCGCCCGGGTCCATGGACGCGGCCATGTGGGCGGCGGGGTGCGCGGTACGGGGTGTTGATCTCGTAATGCGCGGGGAGTCGCGACGGACGTTCGCCCTCGTGAGACCTCCGGGCCATCACGCGGAGCGGGACCGGGCGATGGGGTTCTGCTTTTTCAACAACGTCGCGATCGCGGCGCAGCACGCGATCGATGCGCACGGGATCTCGCGCGTGCTCATTGCGGACTTTGATGTTCATCATGGGAACGGGACGCAGGAGGTCTTCGAGTCGCGGGCGGATGTGCTGGTGTTCAACACGCACCAGTGGCCCCTGTGGCCCGGGACCGGGGCGGCGGACGAGCAGGGGATCGGCGCGGGCGTTGGGTTCACCGTGAACGTGCCCTTGCCGGCGGAGAGTGGAGACGAGGCGTACGGGCGTGTGTACGAAGAAACGCTGCCCGCGATCGCGGACCGGTTCAGGCCCGAGTTGCTATTGGTTTCGGCGGGGTTCGACGCCCACCGCGACGATCCGCTCGCGGAGATGAACGTGACGGAAACAGGATTTGCGCGCATCGCGCGGGCGCTGCGCGCGATCGCACGGAAGCATTGTGGCGGCAAGCTCATCGCTTGCCTTGAAGGCGGTTACAACCTGACGGCGCTCGCGGCGTCGGTGCGGGCGGTCGTTGCAGAATGGTCGGACGACAGCGCAGACCGGTAGCCAAGCACCCCCGGCAGGAGTCGAACCTGCGACCTCAGCTTTAGGAAAGCCGCGCTCTATCCAACTGAGCTACGAGGGCACATTGGAAGTATATGAGCGCGTCCGGCTGAAGATCAGAGGTGTTCACCGTCGTCGTCGGGGTGGTGCGCCGACCCGTTGAGTTCATCGGTAAGGTCGATCTTGACGGGCGCCCGGCCGCTGATGGGGCGTTCTTGATTTGTGTCGTCTCCCGACGGCGGGAAGGATCGTGTTTGACGGAGCTCGACGCCCACGACGCAGAGGTCATCGTGCGCGGCGAGGACGTGTCGGACGACGCCTTCCCCGGTGATGTGGTCGCCTTCGGCGCCCCAGCGGCGGATTTCGATGAGCGTGCCGCGGAACGGCGGGGCCCCGCGCCAGGCGAAGGCGAGTCCTTCGTCGGAGCTTTCCAGGAGCCAGCCCATGCGGAACTCGCCGCCCCCTCGGGGGCGCCAGGAAATGGCGTCGGAGGCGTGTCGGCGATTGTCCCGTCTCTTTTCACATTCGATAACGCGCATATCTGCATCTCCTCGTGTGGTTTGTGGTGGGGGTTGGTTAGCGGGTGCGGCGGGGGGACTGACTGCGGTGACGGCCTGGGGTCAGTTGGAGCTGGTTGGCCTTCGAAGCGAAACGCTCGCGGGACGAGATCCATTGACAGCCGATAAAGGGCGCGCCGCTGGGGGCCAGACCGACGCGGACGACGCGGGCGCGTCGAACGCCCTCGCGCGAGCCCGAGACGATGCGCACGGCTTCGCCCATATTCGGCGCGCGTCCGTCGAGGACGAGTCCGATTCCCGAATCGGAAATGTTCGCGATCGTGGCGCCGCGCAGCGGCT
>DASZQL010000170.1:0-6405 GCA_035549675.1 Phycisphaerales bacterium
TTGTAGACCGAAAAAGCGACCGCGAAGAAGGCGGAGGATTGTCGAGAACCGCGGAGAGGGCCGCGTTTTTGGCCGATTACACTGGGGACGTGTCCGGCTATTCCATGAGTCCGACTGAGTTTAGGGAGAGCGCTTCCGGACCCGGCGCGCCGGGCGGGGTGCGTTTCGCGCCTTTGGGGGTGCGGCTGCTGTCGGATCAGCTCACGCCGGTCCTGGCGTACCGTCGGCTGGTGGCGCCGGATCAACGGCTGGAACCATCGTTCCTGCTCGAGTCCGTCGAGGGTGGCGAGCGGCAAGGCCGCCACTCCATTCTCGGCGCACACCCCGTTCTCGAGATCATCGCGCGGGGCGCCGAAACACGCGCCAAGTTTCGCGCGGGCGCCGGCGCGGGCCTGCGGCGGGTCGTGGCCCACGTCTTCGGCGGCACCGCCGACGCCGACGAGTTCACGGCGCGCACGGCTGATCCCTTGACGCTGATGAAGTCCGTCTCGGCACGGCTGGGTCTCGCGGACGGGGGGCCGGTGGCGAGTGGTCGGCTGCCGCGGTGCGTGCTGGGGGGATGGTTCGGCTACGCGGCGTACGACTCGGCGCGGTATGGGGAGCCGGAGAAACTCGGTTTCGGGCGCGCTCCGAAAGATGATCGGGGGTTGCCGGAACTCCACATGGGGTTCTATGACGGCGTGGTGGTGTTCGATCATGTCGAGAAGCTCGTCCACGTTGTCAAGCTCGTTGAGCTGCCGGATTCCGGCGATCGCGGCGGGGCGGAACGGGCTTATCAGCGGGCGACGGAAGATCTCGAGCGGGCGGTTGTGGCGCTGGAAACGCACAGCAAGCCGCTGCCGGCGGGGCGGTTTGAGGGCGGGCGCGCGACGAGCGATCCGGCGACGTGGGTGAGCAACACGACGCCCGCGCAGCACCGGGGGATGGTGGAGCGCGCGAAGGAGTACATCCGCGCGGGGGATATTTTCCAGGTGGTGCTCGGGCAACGGTTCGAGCGGCGGAGCGGGGCGGATCCGTTTGATGTGTACCGGTCGCTGCGGGTGGTGAACCCGTCGCCTTACATGGTGTACCTGCAGGCGGAGGGGTGCATTTTGATCGCGTCGAGCCCGGAGATTCTGTGCCGGGTGCGGCGGGGCGGTGACGGAAAGATGGTGGTGACGAACCGGCCGCTGGCGGGGACGAGAAGGCGGGGCGCCACGCCGGCGGAGGATGCGTCGCTGGAGCGCGAGCTGCTCGCGGATCACAAGGAGCGCGCGGAGCATGTGATGCTCGTGGACCTTGGGAGGAATGATGTGGGGCGGGTCGCGAAGCCGGGGACGATCGCGACGCCGGCGCTCATGGAGATCGAGCGGTACAGCCACGTGATGCATATCTCCTCGACGGTGACGGGGGAGCTGCGCGAGGGGCTGGACGCGTGGGACGCGCTGCGGGCGGCGCTGCCGGTGGGGACGATCTCGGGCGCGCCGAAGGTGCGGGCGATGCAGATCATCGATGAGCTGGAGCCGGTGCGGCGCGGGCCGTATGGGGGCGGGCTCGGGTATGTGTCGCTCACGGGGGAGATGGATATCGCGCTGGCGCTGCGGACGATGGTGGTGCCGACCGGGAGAGCGAGCAACGAGGGCTGGATGTATCACCTGCAGGCGGCGGGCGGGATCGTGGCGGATTCGGAGCCGGAGGCGGAGCGGATCGAGACGGTGAACAAGGCGATGGCGCTGGTGCGGGCGATCGAGGCGGCGGAGGCGGCGTTTCACAGCACGACTACCCCCCCGCTTCCCAGAGCGGAATAGTGGTGTAACGGGAAAGCAACAGGCCGAACATAGCCGCCCTGAGCGGCGGCCATGGCACCCCTCCTAGACTTTCGGGGTGAGGATGAACGGAGGATCGCTCATGAGGCGTCGCCTGAATCCGTGGTTGCTGGTGGTGCTCGCGGGAGCGTCGGTGGCGCCTTCGGCGGCGCATGGACAGAACGCGCTGGGGGACGGGCGGACGCTGGACCGGAATCTGCGGAGGGACTCGGGCGGGTTCAATGATCCGGCGAAGAACTGGCGCGCGGAGGCGGATTTCCGCAACGCGATCGTGACGGGGAATGTTGCGGGCGGGGCGTCGTTCCGGGGGAACGTGGGGTACACGGCGCCGAACGATTTCCGCGGGCAGGCGGGGACGAACGATCTGTTCCAGTTCCAGCGTGACGCGGTGAGCTCGGCGCTCGCGCTGAACAACGTGCGCGGGCTGAACGGGCTCAAGGTGACGTTTGACCAGACGATTTACGGGCAGACAGCCGGCATCGGGGGCGAGATGATCGTGAACCGGCCGGCGATCGCGGCGGGGGCGCGGTCGATCGCGGACCCGGCGTCGGCGACGACGACGCACGATCTCGCGGACCGGTTCGGGATGCTCAAGGGATCGCTTCGGTCGGTGGCGGAGTATTACTCGCAGCTCGCGACCCAGCCGTCTGTGATCGGGTTCCCGTCGAAGACGGAAAGTGGCGAGCTGCCGCCTTTGCTGACGGCGTCGAACCTGCAGGGGATCAAGGCACTGAAGCAGACGAACTCGGCGTTCGGGGTGGACGAGAAGCTGGCGGGGCAGTTCTCGCTGTCGCCGACGGTGAAGCAGCAGCAAGAAGCGGAAAAGGCGCAGGAAGCGGAGCGGAAGGCGCGGACGCCATTCGACAACTTTGTCGAGAGCGCCCGGGTGAAGACGGAGACGCTGTTCCAGCCGCTGGATGATGGGCGGCTGGAGCCGGGGCGGGTCGAGGGCGATCGGCCCAACGCCACGCCGCGGCCGGTGGATCCGGATGCGAAGGTGGTGACGCCGGCTGTTCCGGAGACGGAGAAGGGCGAGAAGCCGAAGAGCGATACGCCTCCGTTGTTGCCGCCGGGTGTCGCGCCGAAGGAACCGGAGCCTGAGCCGAAGACGGTGTTTGACCGGATCATGGACGATGCGCGGAAGCAGTTCGGGCGGGCGCCTGAAACTCCCGAGGAGAAAAAGCACCGGGAACTGTTCAACCCGGAGCCGAAGGAGAAGTCGAGGAGCCTGCTGGATCCGCAGCCCGAGCGGGAAGAGACGGGGAAGGACAAGAAGGACAAGGACGGCAAGGGCGCGAAGGAAGCGAGCACGGAAGAGGATTCGATGGCGCGGATCATTCGTCTGCTGAAGACGGACCGCGTGAACGTCGACACGCTGAAGACGGATTCGGGGAACTCGGCGTACGACCGGCACATGCGGGAAGGCGAGGCGAGCCTCGCGTCGGGGGCGTACTTCGATGCGGAAGAGCGGTTCACCGCGGCGATCGCGGTGCGGCCGGGGGACGCGATGGCGGCGGCGGGGCGGGTGCACTCGCAGATCGGGGCAGGGCTGTATGTCTCGGCGGCGCTGAACCTCCGGAATCTTTACCGCGCGTACCCGGAGATGCTCTTCGCGCAGTTCGACGCGAAGCTGCTGCCTTCGGGCGAACGGCTGGAGAAGGTGCGGGCGCAGCTCCGCGAGCGGATGAAGCCCGAGGAGCTCATGGCGCGGGACGCGGGGCTGCTGCTCGCGTACCTCGGGGTGCAGACGGGGAATAAGGCGGACGTGGCGGATGCGCTGAAGCGGCTGGACGAGATCGACGAGGCCTTCAAGGAAGTGTCGGTCGATCCGGTCGATGCGACACTGCGGCGGGCTTGGGTTCAGTAAACGGAGTGGGACGATGGGGTGCTGCAACTCGCCGCGGACGTGCGGGAACTTTGACGACGACCGCGAGGGCTTGTCGGATTCGGATCTGAACCGGTTCGGGGGCGACGAGATCGCGTGCCCGAACTGCGGCGCGGATATGTATCACGACGCGGCGCTGTGCGCGAAGTGCGGGCACGCGATCACGGAGGCGCGGCGGGGGAACCGGTCGGCGAAGCCGCTGTTGTTCGTGGGGATCATCGCGGCGATCGTGGGGGCGGTGGCGATCGCGATGTGGTGACGCCGGAATGGATCGCGGACGCAGAGGGGGGTACCGCCCCTCTGCGACTCTCCTGCTGAAAACAAAGACAGAAAGCAAAGAGCTCAGTGACGTCGGGACGCGAGCATCGCAATCGCCTTGGCACGCAGTTTGGTGTCCGCGATCAACAGGCAGCGGACACACGTTCCTATTTCTGCCTCGTAGAACGCCAGCTCACCCGGCACAAACGAGAGCACGAACGAATCCGCATGGCGCCATTCGCTATCTCCCACGTCGTCTATGCGAAACTCGCGACCGTCCAGATCGGCGCCACCCCCGATGCAATGGCACACGCTCGGATCGCCGAAGAGCGGGAGCACCCGGCGGAAGTCCTCATGTTTTACGATGCAGCGCTGGTCGAGCATGCCGACCAGATCGTGCGCCAGCTTATCCAGAAATTCGGGCCGCCTCTTACGATCCGCGAGCTTTATTCGAAACCGTTCCCGCCGATTGGAAATGATGAACCGCTCCACGAACTTTGCTTCGTGCACGTTTGGAAGCGCCGACGGGGAGTCGTTCATCATCACTCCGCGTCGATGAGCTCGGCGAGGAGGCGGGTGCCGAAGCCGGTGGCGCTGTTTTTGACGAACGGGCCGGTGTCGCCTTCGACGGCGTGGACGCCGGCGATGTCGAGGTGGCACCAAGGGATGCCGGCGGTGACGAAGAAGGCGAGGAACGCGGCGCCCTGGATCGGGTGGGCCTTGCGGTTGGGGTTACTGTTGATAAGGTCCGCGACGTCGCTCTTCATCATGTCGCGGTATTCCTGGTGGTGCGGGAGGCGCCAGACACGCTCGCCGGAACGGGCGCTCGCGGCTTCGATTTTCGCGCGGAGGCGGTCGTCGTCGCACCACATGCCGGCGAAGGTCGAACCGAGGGCGGTGACGACGCCGCCGGTGAGGGTGGCGAGGTCCACGATGTACGCGGGGTCTTCCTTTTCGCACGCCCAGCAGAGCGCATCGGCGAGGACCAGACGCCCTTCGGCGTCGGTGTTGGTGACTTCGACGGTCACGCCGTTGCGGAACTTGATCACATCGTCGGGGCGGTAGGCGGCTTCGTTGATGGAGTTCTCGGCGGAGGCGAGGAGGGCGACGACGGGGCGGCGGGGCTTGATGACGGTGGCGATGGCGTGCATGGCGCCGAAGACGGCGCAGCCGCCGTCCTTGTCGCGCTTCATGCCGCGCATGCCGTTGTTGATCTTGAGAGAGAGGCCGCCGGAGTCGTAGGTCATCGTCTTGCCGATGATGACGATGGGCTTGGCGTTCTTCTTGGAGCCGCCCTTGGGGGTCCACTCGAGGCGGATCATGCAGGGCTTGTTCTCGCTGGCCTTGCCGACGTTGATGAGGCCCTCGAAGCGTTCGCGGACGAGATCGGGGCCGCTGAAGACGCGGCACTTGAGCCCGGTTTCGCGGGCGAGCTTGCGGGCGCGGTCGGCGATCCAGTCGGGGGTGCAGACGTTGGGGGGCGCGTGGCTGATGGAGCGCGCGACGTTGGCGGAGCGCGCGAGGCCGAGGCCGTGCTCCATGCCGTCCTGGAAGGCCCCCCCACTGCCAGCCTTGCCCGCGATGGTGAGCTTGAGGCGCTTGGGCAGCGGCGCCGCGGAACCTTTGAACTCGTCGGCGGTCCAGGCGATGAGGCCGAGGCCCTCGCCGAGGCAGACACCGGCGCGGTTGGCGTCGGTCTTGGTCGCGGCGAGGGGGCCTGTGAAATCGAAGAGGATCGATTCGTCTTTGGTCACGTTCACGCGGCGCGCGACGACGGGGGCGATGGTGTCGCGGAGCTTGCTCGGATCGAACTTCGCGCGCTCGCCCAGGCCGATAAGGATGATGCGCTTGGGAAAGCGCGCGGCGTTGCGCGCGCCGCGGCGAGTGTTCGAAGCACTCGCGGGGAAGGCTTCGACCATGCGGCCGGTTTCGCCGGTGGCTTCGGTGCGCTTGGAAGCGGCCTCGAGGGCGCCGGTGGGGTCGAGGGCGAGCGTCGCCTTGTCGGGGGCTTCGTTCTGGAAGTGGCCGACGACGAGGACGTTGGGATTGCTGATCGCGGCGACGCGGATGGACTGGAACATGCGGCGGAGTCTCCTGGAGCCGGTGGTGGGCGGGCTATCGTACCGTCAGGGGATGAATTTGCCGCGTACTCTGTGGGTATGGCGAAGCATGAGCGGGTTTCGAATGCGGGGGAGTTTCCCCAGTCCCGCGCGCAGGCGCTGCATGCGCCGTGGCGGCTCAGCTACTTAGAGATGCTCGGCGAAGCGGAGCGGGCGGCGGCGAAGGGGACGCCTCAGCAGATTGTGGAGCGTCCGGACATGGCGCCGGCGTCCGCCCCCTCGAGCAAGGCGTCGTGTTTTCTTCGTGAGTACTGGCTCAATCCCGGCGGGGATGAGAAGAACCATGTGATTGTGCGGACGGGGATGCCGGGGGTGGTGTCGAAGGACGCGGGAGCAC
>DASZQL010000171.1:0-3741 GCA_035549675.1 Phycisphaerales bacterium
CGCGAGCGTGGGCAAGAGTGTCGCGTACCGGCAGAAGCTCTCCGACATGGCGCGGTCCAACGGGTCGCTGATTGATTTGTACCTCCAGCGCCGCCGGGCGATGAGCGACCGGCAGCTCTCGGAGCTTGGGCTGACGGCGGAGGGTGTGGGGCTGAGCGAGCAGTTCATGCCGCGGGAGGCGATCGAGCGGACACCGGTGGACGAGCGCGACCCGGTGTGGACGGTGTCGGTGCTCGAATCGCGGTTCTACATGGGGAACATGCTGCTGCGCGATGCGGACATCAACGGCATGGCGCACAGCCAGGAGATCCGCGTGCCGATGCTGGACAAGCGGATCCTCGACGGGTTCATGCGCGTGCCGGGCCGGGTGCGCCTGCCGCGGCCCGTGAACAACAAGCACCTGCTGCGGGCGGCGTTCCCCGATCTGCTGCGGGCCGAGCTGCTGAACCAGCCGAAGCGCGGCTTCACGCTGCCGCTGAGGCGGTGGATGCAAACGAGCCTGCGCGAGACATGCGAGGGGGCGCTGGGCGAGCTGAAGTCCCTCGGCGCGCTGCGCACCGAGGGCGTCGACTCGATCTGGAAGGCGTTCCTCGCGGATCCGGAGAGCCCGATCTGGTCGCGGGCGCTGACGCTCGTGGTGCTGGGGGTGTATGTGAAGAGGATGGGGCTACGAGGGTAGCGGCGGCGCTCAGGGCAACGTCCACTCCACGATCACTTCCTCGACAGCTCCACGGACCCAGGAAATAAGGCCAGGCTGTTCCGCGAGTTTTCGAAGATCGCGGAGCGCCCATGCGGGCCGTTCCCGCGAGTAGGAGATCATCTGCCAGAGCCCGGCCACGCGGAGATCGTCAGGGCGTTTGCAAACAAGTTTCACGGCCCGATTCAAGTATCGGTCGGGATCGTCTTGCGGGTCCCAGCCGGCAAGCCATCCATTTGAAAACATGCTCGTGCCGGTGCTCCGCTCCGGACAGATCGTCTCTTCGACTACCCGAAGCCTGTAATCGAAGGCGCTGTCGGCTTCGCCGCGAATCTGCGCAATCGCCGCATCAACTACCAGCCACGGATCATCGGCTTCGCGGATCACCCGTGCGCGTTCGAGCGCCGGGAGTGCGTCGCGGGCAGCGGGTCCGAGCGCACCCAGGCAGCGTGCAGCGCCAAGAGAGCGAGCCGGATTCTCACCGGCGAGAAGCTCGGTGAGGAGCGGCAAGACTTCCTGAATGGGGAGATCTGACACGGGCAGACCCTGAAGCCGGCCCTCCTCTTCGACGTCCCCGGACGGGTCGCGCAGCAGCGACTGGACCAGTTTCCACACGTCTGGCGAGCCGGCACAGAGACGGGAAAGTTGCCAATGGGCGTAGTACCGAATGGTCTGATCCCGGTCGACGGTCAGCTCGATGATCCGGTCGAGTTGCGACATGGCATCGGCACCGCAGGAGAACAACAGCATGAGCGCGTCGATCCGCTGGTTGCGATTGTTCGCCTGATCAAGGCCCGGTCCGGCGCGCTCCGCGATCCATCGGCGCTGCCAGGCCCATGTCCGGTGCCAATAGTTCCGGCTATAGAGCTCGTGCCATGCGAGTTGCTCCGGCGCGACCTGTCCGCTCGCGCCCTGATCGATCTGCGGATACAGCAGGATGAGCAGCGTCGTCGGCGCGTAGTGCTTCCATCCCCGATGGCTGAACGCTGGGTATTTCCACACGCCGTACGCGAGCACCAGCAACAGGCAGATCGGCATCAACCACCACCGCCTCCGCCGCGGCCGGAATAAGGTTCTCTCGCGCCGGGGTTCGTGTCCGCATTCCGGGCATCGGCGCGCCTCGATCCCCGCCATGTCGTACCAGCACTTCGGGCATCGCCTCTTGTTCCGGACGCGATCGCCCGAGCGCCAGCGGATGAAACACCACAGCGCAACGAGCAGCACGATCCAGGCAAGAACGGTGTGCATTCCGAAGTTCATCGGGGAGAACATTCTCCGGTGAAATCCCGCCTTCTCCAAGCAAGAAAACTACGGTTGGCTAAAGAGTCAGCGCCCCGATCCCCGCACCCACCGCGCAGAAGAACATGCCGAGGAAGTACGGGTTCTCGGCGTTCATCAGGATCGACAATCCCGTGCGCGGCAGGAGCAGGTTGATTAGGAAATTGTCGAAGTCGCTGTTGAGAACGGCGTCGATCAGCACCAGTGCGCCGGCAATGATGAGGTACCACAGCGCGAAGGTCTTGAAGTATCCCTCCCATGTGTTGTTCCCTCGCGCGGTGAAATAAAGCGCGACGACCCCGATCGCCTGCAGCAGCGTGACCGATGTCCAGTCGAGCACGATCCAGAGCGACAGCCGCCGCCTCTCCTTTCCCATGCCTTCCTTCGCGAAGAACTCGCTGTTGTCCGAGGGCGGCAGCTTCCGCGGCCAGATTCCACGGCGGGGCCGGGACGGGCCCTCATCAACCGCACTGAACGGCTTCCCGGTTCGCTGGTCCGTGCCGCACTGCATGCACACCGAAGCATCCGCGTCGATGCGACGCCCGCACTTGATGCAAGCAGTGGCGATCGAGGGAGAGAGTTTCATCGTGATCTCGGAGCATGCCGCTGCGGGCGTCCAGCCTTGGCGGGGGCTGCGTGTGAAGCGTGGTGCCGGCTAGGAGCACTACAGCCGGCTCAGGGCCGCCGTCTGTAGTGGCACGCGGACCGCCTCACCGCGCCTGCAGCGTGATCTTCGTGTACGTCTTCTCGAACTTCATCTCCTGCGAGAAGTCTTCCATCAGCTTGCCGACCGGCTGCCCGAAGCGCGAGAGCATCGCGACCTCCCAGGCCTTGCCCGCCTTGATGTCGTCGATCCAGTTCTTGAAGGCCTTCTGATCGCGCCGCACGAGGTACCGCACCATCATGTGGCTGAGCGGGTAGCTGTCGTCATCGAACCACGTGCCGTTCTCGTAGGACTGGCGCACGACCTTCATGGGATCCTTGTTCTGCACGGCGAACTGGTGCGCGTGCTGGAAATCCTCGGAGCCCTGGTTCGCGTTCGTGCAGAGCTGCCCGGCGATGAAGTTCGCGAGGCCCTCGTTCGCCCACGCCGGGAGATGCGCGGGCGTCTTGTAGCGGTACATGACGGCATGGGTCGCCTCGTGTGTGAGCGTCCACAGGAAATACTGCTCGTCGGGTGCCCGGTAGAAGCACAGCATCGCGTAGGGGCCGACGTGGTGGCACACCCCGCCCGCCTTTTCCGCGCCGGGGTAGTGGAAGAAGTCATTCTCGAACTTCAGGAACGAGAAACGCTCGCTGAAGACAAAGACGAAACACTTGCCAAAGAAAATGTTCTCGTTCGGCTGGAAGCCCAGGATCTGGCCCATGGTCGCGTAGGTGGAGTCGAGGAGGGCGAGAATCCGCCGCGTGTCCCCGTCGCCGAGCACGCTGTACAGGATGAAGTGGTCGTTCTCCGTGGTCCGCAGCCGCGTGCCGCTCTTCTGGCACACCTCCTCGATCTGGTCCTTCATCTGGGAGATGCCCTTGGCCCGCTCCTCCGCGGAGGTCGCGGGCCACGGCTCAATCCCCCGCACCGACTGCGAATCGTCGGGCCCGCCGGTGGGCTCCGGAACGACCCCCTTGCGCCCGCGCTCATCCTGTTTTTCGTTCCGGCCCGGCTTCCCCGCCCCGCTGTCCTTCGCGTTCTTTTCCTGAAGCTGGTCCGCCTCCTCGAGCGCCGAATACAGCGCCTGCTGCGGGTCGGCGCCGCGGCTCTTCGCGGCCCG
>DASZQL010000172.1:0-8108 GCA_035549675.1 Phycisphaerales bacterium
TAGTTAATGAGCACCACGAGATCGGGCTTCCACGAGGCGAACTCTCGCAGGTACGCGATCGACGCCAGCCGCGAGGCGTCGTCGGGCTCGCTCAGAACCCGCGCCTCGTGACCCATCGCGCGGAGCGACTCGGCCACGTCGGATGCCGAGTGCCGCACAAATGTCGAGTAGCGACTGACCGGGAGCAGGATTCGGAGTGGTTCATCGCTTGCCGGCCGCGTCGCGTGCGCGTACCGGCGCGCCCACCAGGCGCGGTCGCGCCCCGCGTAGATCGAGTTCACTTCCGTGATGAGGCGGCGATGCTCTGCTTCCTGGGTGGTATGCAACGCGCGGATAGCTTCGACGACCGCCGAGCCGCGGCCCCCGGCGATCCCTGCTGTTGCCGGCGCGGAGCCGGCCATCGCGCGCGATGACACGTGCGAGCCGGGCATGGAGAGTTCGATCTTCGCACCGAGTTGATCGCGCAGCTTCTCCGCCACGCCCGGCCCGACGACGAACGTCACCCGCGCGTCGGCGATGACTTCGGTCAGGTCCGCCTGCGCCAAACCATCCATCAGTTCGATCGGGTCGTCCTCGACCACCCAGATCCGCCCACGCGCCCCCGTGATCCCGGGCTTCGTTCCTTCCCAGAACCGGACCAGCACCCAAGGCGGCAATACGCCTTCCACCACAATGGGCCGAGGCGGATCCATGCCCTCCCCCCGCTTGAACTCCTCGAGCCATGGCACGGAAGCCGTCTCGCATGGTTTCCGCCCGAGGAGAAGTGGCGCGGCGCCCGCTTCCAGTCGGACCAGATCACCCGCCGCGTTGGACGCAAACTGCACACGTTCCAACCGCGCGGACCACTCCTCGAACCGAGTCCGAAGGTCTACACCGCCCGGTGCGCCACCCGACGCCTTCGACCGGGCCGCGAGCGCTTCGACGTTTTTCAAACAGGTCGACCGCAGGATGGCGGGGTCGATCGCCGCCCAACCTGCCGGGACCGGCTGGCCATGAAGTGACGACGCCGGCGCGGCACCGGGCCCTGGCGTGCCCGGCGTAGCGGGCGCGCTCGACGACCCCGGTCCGCGTGCTGTCCCAGCCGCGCTCATGCCATCCAGATCGGCCGGATGCCCCGCCGCCCGCGAAGACTTCCCCCTTTGGTCGTTGTCGATCCGATCTACTAGTCACCGATGCCCCCATCGCCCTCTACTCCCCCTGCTCTTCTCATCGCGCTGCCTCACGGGCTCGCGATTAGCGGCATTACGACCTGGGCGGTCCGCCTCGCCGACGCCTTCGCCGCGATGGGACGCCGGGTGACGCTCATCGCCCACGAAATCGAGGGCCACCCCGCCCGGGCGGCGCTGACACCTATTTCCGGCGTCGAAGTCGTCACCGTTCGCACGCCTCGCTCGCTTGACGAAGCAGGGGGCGACTATCGCGATTCCATGCCCACGTACCGCGACACGCTCCGTCGCCTTTTTCGTGAGACGGGTCGGCCGGTGGTCGTCGCGCCCAATCTCACCAGCGAGTGCTACGGGATCGTGGCGTCGCTCGCGGCGGTGGAACCGGAGCTGTTCCGCGTCGCGGCGTGGTGCCACAACCATATCGAGCACGACTTTCAGATCCTGCGCCATTTCGCGCCGGCGATCCACCGGTTTGTGGGCGTGAGCCGCGCAGTTGCGGATCAGCTTCGAGCGCGGATCGCGGGACGCGAGGCGGACGTCGTTTACCTACCTCACGGCGTCGCGGTCCCGGCGACCTGCCCGGTTCGCGAGCCGCTCCGAGGCCGCGCTGCACGGCTGATCTACACCGGCCGGATCGACGAGACGCAGAAGCGCACCGGCGCACTCGTGGCCATGTCGGAGTCACTGGCCGTCGCCGGCATCGAACATGAACTCATGTTGGTGGGCGATGGGCCTGCCGCAGCGGACATCGACCGGCGCATCATTGGAAGTTCGAGAGTCCGCCGCGTCGCTTCGGCGCCGCCGAGCGAGATCGCCCGTCTCCTGGCCCGCGCCGATTTCTTTGTGATGGCCTCGCGCTACGAGGGGTTCAGCATCGCGATGGTCGAGGCGATGGCGCAGGGGTGCATCCCGGTGGTGACGCGCGTGGAGTCGGGCGCCGCCGATGCGGTCGAACCCGGCGTGACCGGCGAGCTGATCGAAGCGTCGATCGGCGACGAGGCTCTACTGGGGACGGCGATGGCGGAGGGTGTGCGGCGGGCTTTGAGCGCGGGGCCGGACAGACTCTCCGACGGTTGCTGGCGCCGGACCCGTGAAGCGTTTTCGATCGAGCGGCACGCGTCGCTCTGCGCCGATCTCTTCGATTCCTTGGTTTCCGACGATCCGCGGTGGTGGGTCGGGGGCGGCGGGCGGACAGCGGCTTCGCAAGCCGACGGCATGGCGGGGTTCAGTGTCCCCGCCGAGGCGCCCGCGCGGATGCGCGCGGCGCTGCGCGAGCTCGCGGGTCGACGCGTGGCACTGTGGGGCGCGGGGAGGCACACGATCGCGGTCGCCGCGGAGCTTGCGACGTCTCCCGCGTCGATTCTCGCGATCATCGATGACGATCCGGCGCGGGCCGGGTCGTCTTTGCTGGGCTACCCGATCGTCCGGGGTGCGCAGCTTGCGGGTCTTGGCGTCACCGACGTCGTCATCAGCAGTTGGATGCACGAGAGCGACATGTGGTCGCGGCGCGGGGCGCTCGAGTCGATGAACGTGCGCGTGCACCGGCTGTACGTGCGTTCGTAAGAAATCGGCGAGTTCTCATCAGCCAAAAATAAAACCCGGGATCTTTCGATCCCGGGCGTTCATCTCAATATTCGTCCGCCGTTGGCGAAGAACGATTCTCGGAACGATCAGACCATGGCCTTGAGGTGCTTGAGCGGGCGCACGCGAACGATGTTGCGCGCGGGCTTGGCCTTGATCATCATGGGCTCGCCGGTGAAGGGGTTCTTGCCTTCGCGCGCCTTGGTCGCGGGCTTGGAGATCTTGACCACGCGCATCAAGCCGGGGACCTGGAACTTGCCGCAGCCCTTGGTGAGGTCGGCCTGCATGACCGTGGCCATCGACTCGAACACGCCGGCGACCTGCTTGCGGGTGAGATCGGTCTGCTCGGCGATCGTGCCGTAGAGCGAGCTCTTCGTCCGGGGCTTCTTCGAGGGTTCGATCTTCGCGGACTTCTTCATCACGGGCTTCTTCGTCATCTTCTTCGCCATGTGGACTCCTTCCGATGGAATCATCGCATCCTGCCGGGGCGTCAGCGACCTCCGTGAGCCCCGCAAAACAAGGGTTTTTTTACGACATCCGGAACCAAAGCACAAGTGCTTTCGGACCACTGTGGATATTTTTCCCCATTTTTCAGCGACTTTCCGCGAAGCGCGCCGCGGCCGGGCAAGACGATGCTCCTCGTTCGATCCGCGTGGATCGCTCAAAACCATGCAAAAATGCAGGATTGCGCGGCGATCGTCCGGCTTCCAAGCTCCGTTGGAGGGGCCGACGATCGTTTTCCATGGAAAAAGACGCTGATTTTGAGGACCAGTCCTCGGTCGCCCGGTTATGCCGCGCGGGAGGTGCTTTCGGCTTCGGCCCTGACAGCCTCCAAAAATCCGCGCCGGAACTGGAGGCGCTTGAGCCACATCAGTTCACTGAGCAGCGAACTCGTGATCCGCGCCACCCACGGGCCGTCTACCGTGCTTGCCGGCACCCGCTCGAGGGCGTCGTACCCGTCGCGGAGGCGGGTTTCGGCCCAGGATTCATGCTCGACGAACTGCCGGGCGTATTCGATTTCCGCAGCGGAGGTCAGATCGCGTCCAAAGATGTCGCGGGCACACCCGGGATGCGCCTTCGCAAAGGGCAGGGCGCAGCGGCCCAGGTGGAACTCGCGCTCTAAATAGGCCTTGGGCGTGTAGCGGTGGTCGTGGTGGGCCCGTGCCGCGGGGCGGAAGAGGACGGGCAGGCCAGCGCCGCCGAGGCGTTTCGAGAGCCGCCAAGCGAGTTCGAGATCCTCGTAGCCGTAGGAGGTGATGGACTCGCTGAACCCCCCCACCGACAAGACCGACTCGCGCGGGATGGAGAGGTTGATGTTCCACGCGTGGCGGAAGCCCCAGTCGTGATCGGCGGGACGCTTGACCTCGCCCGTCGGGCTGATCATCTGGTCGTAGAAGAAGATCATCGACGTTTCGCGGATGAGCCGGTCGAAGAGCGTGTCGGGCTCGTGGACGACCCAGGGCGAGTGGCCGAGGACCATGGCGGGGCCGATGCGGCCTTCGCGGTGCGCCTCGACGTGAGCGCGGATGAAACCGGCGGTCGGCAGGACATCATCATTGATGAAAAGAACTATCCGAGCGTTCGTCGAGCGGATGCCGAGGTTCTTGGTAGTTGAAAGTCCGGTGCCAGGGCCTTGGACGACTCGGAGATTGAGTCGGTGGCGCTCACTGCCGGTGCCGCGACTGTCGGCCTTTGCGAACTCGCGGGCACAGGCGTCCGATTCCGGATCGGGACCGTCAAGAACGACGAGGACTTCCCAGCCGCTTTCCGGGCGCAAATCCTGCGCGGCGAGGCGCCCCAGGCACGCGCGCAGCTTGGAAACGCGGCCCCGCGTGGGAATGATCACGGCCAGTTCGTGGTTATCAGGGGCACTCATGGCGTTCGGTTTCTCAACAGGGAAAAACCTTGTGGGGAACATGTGAATCCGGATGAAACTGCCTTCATCATCGGCCCGATAGACCACCCAACCTGACTCATCGGTTTCGCCGGCGAGCGTCGGCGGCCTGAGGGGCACAGAGAGGGTGATCCATGACGATCCATGAACACCGTGAGCGCCGGAAGCACACGCGCACGCCGCTGGTCCGCGACTGCAGGGTCCGCGACCATCGCATGATCGGGTACGCGGCGGGGAAGACCTCCGACATCTCGCCGGGCGGCGCGCTGATCCAAGTCGATCGGACGCGGGCCTTCGGCGCGGGCGATGAGCTCGAAGTCGCCGTGGCGTGGGACCACGTCGCGGTGCTCTCCAGCGAGCGGACGGTCCGAGCGGTGGTGCGGCGGGTGATGCCCATCGACTACCACAGCCAGGCGCTCGCGATCGAGTTCAAGGACTCGGCGCCGATGAAGATGGCAGCGTAAACAGCTGATCGCCCGCCTGGTAACAGTCCGCTTCCTACACTTTCGGTCTATGTCCTCCCGCTTCACTATCCCGGTGCCGCGTGATTATTTGCTGGCGCGCGATGTGTGCTCGTACGGCTATTTCCTCCTGGCGCCCAACCACTGGGATGTCCGCGCTCGCACGCTCACCCGGCCTCTCGAACTCGCGGGCGGGATTGCGAATGTGACCATTGCCCAGCCCGGCACGACGAGCAAATCCGGACGCGGCAAACCGCTGGCGATTCTCGCCGACCGGGGCCTCTCAAGGCGGGAAAAGACCGAGGCGGCGGGGCTGGTCGCTCGGATGCTCAACCTGGGCGACGAGGGCGTGCCCGAGTTCCACAAGCTGGACCCGAGATGGAGGAAGTCGGGGCGGGGGCGGCTCTTCCGGAGCCCGACCTTCTTCGAAGACGTGGTCAAGACGGTCACGAGCTGCAACGTCGCCTGGCCCAGCACCATCAATATGAACCGGCGGCTGTGCGAGGTGGTCAACCCCGCCTTTCCCTCCGCGCGTCAGCTCGCCCGCAAGCGCCCCGCCATGCTCCGCGCCCGGTGCGGCGTCGGTTACCGCGACGGCCGGCTCGTCGAGCTCGCCCAGATGGTCGCCCGGGGCGAGGTCGAGCCCGAGTGGTTCGAGGACCCCTCGACCCCCGACGACGCCATCCACGAAGCGCTCCTCGACCTGCCGGGCATCGGTCCCTACGCCGCGGCGAACATCATGCAGCTCCTCGGCCGTTATTCACGCCTGCCGCTCGATACCGAGTCGATCCGCCACGCCAAGAGCGTCCTCGGCATGAAGGGCACCGATCGCAAGCTCATGAAACGCCTCCACGCCCACTACCACCCCTTCGGCGGGCACAAGTTCCGGAGCTACTGGTTCGAACTCTGGGAGTTCTACGAAGCCAAGCGCGGCCCGGCCTGGACGTGGGAGCGCGAAACCACGGGCAAAACCTTCACCGCGGCGCAGTGGAACAAAGACAGCCGGTGAGCCGCGCTGCCGGCGCCTTCGTGGCTTCGACGAGGAGTTGCAGAGGGCGGCACGCCCTCTGCGTGCGCGACGCCGCAACGCCGCACTCGTCAAACTTTCAGAAATCCATGACGCGGGCGTCTCCGGCGCTTGTCCGGCCCCCCGAACACGCTATTCTTTTATTCGTTCCGGGCGCATCACGGAAGGCCGCGACCCGAGGCAGCGCGCACAATGGTGTCCATGGACAGACTTCGATGACGACCATCCCGTTCCCCAAGGCCCGCAGCGAGTTTTTGCAGGGCCGATGGACCGTGGACGATTCCGCTCAACTCTACGGGCTTAACGACTGGGGCAAGGGCTACTTCGGCGTCAACGACCGCGGCCACCTCGTCGTCCGTCCCGAGAAAAACTCCTCGCGGCAGATCGACCTGCACGACCTCGTGCACGGTCTCTCCGAGCGCGACATCAACACGCCGCTGCTCGTCCGCTTCTCGGGCATCGTGAACCATCGCCTCCGCGAGATCCACGACGCCTTCAAGAGCGCGATCGACCAGGAGCAGTACCAGGGCAAGTATCAGTGCGTCTATCCCATCAAGGTCAACCAGCAGCGCCACGTCGTGCAGGAGATCCGCGACATGGGCGGCCCGCTCGGCTTCGGGCTTGAAGCCGGCAGCAAGCCCGAGCTCCTCGCCGTCCTCGGAATGACCGTCGATTACCCCGACATGCCGATCGTGTGCAACGGGTTCAAGGACTCCGAGTTCATCGAGACGGTCATCCTCGCCACCAAGCTCGGGCGCAACATCATCCCGGTGGTCGAGAAGTTCAGCGAGCTCGAGCTGCTGGTGAAGCATGCGCAGCGCTACGACGTGCGCCCCCAGATCGGCGTGCGGGCCAAGCTCTCCGCGCTCGGCGCGGGACGCTGGGAATCGTCCGGCGGCGTGCGCTCGAAGTTCGGCCTGTTTGTCAGCGAAATTCTCGAAGCCCTCGACTACCTCAAGGCCCACGGCATGGCCGACTGCCTCAAGATGGTCCACTTCCATCTCGGCAGCCAGATCTGCGACATCAAAAACCTCAAGAAGGCCGTCACCGAGCTCGCACACATCTACGCCGAGCTCCGGCGCCTCGGCGCCGACATGACCATGATCGACGTGGGCGGCGGGATGGGCGTCGACTACGACGGCAGCCAGTCCGCCTTCGAGTCGTCGATCAACTACACCATCGCCGAGTATGCCGCGGAGATCGTCTACCGCATCAAGAGCGTCTGCGACAAGGCCGAGATCCCGCACCCAACCATCCTGAGCGAATCCGGCCGCGCGATGGTCGCGTACTCCAGCGTCCTGGTCTTCGACGTGCTGGGCACTTCGCGCTTCGACGCGCCGCCGGCGCCGGATGAGATCGATGCCGCCCTCGCCGCGGGCCTTGTGCCGGGCGAGGAGATTCCCCAGCCCATCGTTGATCTCTTCAGCACGAATCAGAACATCACCGACCGGAACCTCGTCGAGTCGTACCACGACGCGATGCAGGCGCGCGACGAGGCGATGAGCCTCTTCTCGCTCGGCTACCTCAGCCTCCCCATGCGCGGCGTCGCCGAGCGGCTCTTCTGGTCGATCGGCAAGAAACTCCTCGACCGCGCGAGCAAGAAGGGCGAGCTCCCCGAAGAGTTCGGACAGCTCCCCGAGATCCTCTCCGACCACTACTTCTGCAACTTCTCGCTTTTCCAGAGCATGCCCGACTCGTGGGCGATCGACCAGCTCTTCCCCATCTGCCCGATCCACCGCCTCGAAGAAGAGCCGACCCGCCGCGGCGTGCTCGCCGACATCACCTGCGACTCCGACGGCAAGGTGGACAGCTTCGTCGACAAGCGCGACGTCAAGAAGACGCTCGAGCTCCACCCCGTCAAGGACGGCGAGAAGTACTACCTCGCGGTGTTCCTCGTGGGCGCGTACCAGGAGATCCTGGGCGACCTGCACAATCTGCTGGGCGACACCAACGCCGTCCACGTCTCACTCGACGATGAG
>DASZQL010000173.1:0-5024 GCA_035549675.1 Phycisphaerales bacterium
CCCGGAGGCGTGATGACCCCGCTACCGCCGACACCGGGGTCGGCCCGCCGCCCGTGGTGGACGCGGGAGCGCACGAGTTCCAGGCGCCGTGCACCGGCGATGCGAACGGCGACCAGATGATCGGGCTGGCCGACATCGCCGCGGTGATCCAGTTCTGGGGAACGCAGGTCACCCCGGCCGGGATCGGACCGGACGTGGACGGGTCCGGGATGGTGGGTCTCGGGGACATCGCGATCGTGATCCAGCATTGGGCGGAAGTTTGCCTCTGATCTGAAATGGCCGGCCCCGCAGCGGACATCAGCCTGATGTGGACCGGGGTTCGGCGGCTTCCTGAGGGAGATGCGGGATGCGTGCTCGAAGCGTGGCGATAGTGGCGTTGTCGCTCGTTGCCGGCTCGGCGGCTCCGGGCGCTGTGATCTTTGTGAACGCCGGACTTGGCACGGGCGCGAACAATGGCGATTCCTGGTCGGACGCCTTCCGCGGCCGGCTCGGGTTGAAGAACGCGCTGAACGTCGCCCAGGCCGGCGACGAGGTGTGGGTGGCGCAGGGAACGTACGCGCCGGCGACCGCGGGCGGCGATCTCTCGGCCTCATTCATCGTGGCTTCCGGCGTGCGCGTGCTGGGCGGATTTGCCGGCGGCGAATCGGACGCCGCGCAGCGCGACTCCGACGCGCATGTCACCGTGCTCACCGGCGACCTGAACTCCAACGACGGCGCACAGGACGGCCCCGAGAACGACAACTCATTTCACGTCGTGCAAATCTCCAACGCCAATGCTTCGACCGTATTGGACGGGCTGACCATCGAAGGAGGCCTGGCGGATACGCGCGCGGGAGGCAGCGACCCCCCCTTCCGCGAGGGCGGCGGGATCCTGATCCAGAACTCATCGCCGGTGATTCGCCGGTGCCGAGTCAGAAACTCAACGGCGGGAACATTCGGGGGCGGGATCAGCGTCATCGGCGGCTCGATCACCGTGGAGAACTGCGCGTTCACCGGCGGGCGCGCGCCCGTCGGGGCCAACATGTCCAGCCGCGCCCTGGCATCGACGAGCGTTCGTCGCTGCACATTTATCGAGTCGGACGTCAACGAGAACACGGTCCGGGGCGGGGGAATCGCCTCCGGCGCGGCCCTGACAACCGCCGGTGACGCCTCGCACATCGAGATTGAAGACTGCTATTTCTCGATCCAGGAGCTTCCGTTCCTGGCGGCCGACGGGCTGGGCGTGCACGTCGGCGGCGGCACGGCGAACATCCGGCGCTGCGCTTTCGTGCGGAACATCCAGGTCGGGGGCGGCGGCGGGATCAGCGTCGGAACCTTCGCCGAAGGTCCGGGTACGAGCGCGACGATCGACCGCTGCGTCTTTGTCGGCAACGAAGCCTCTTTCGACGGCGGCGCCGCGGTGTACGGGCACGTCGGCAGCACGATTCTGCTGACGAACTCCGTGTTCACCGGGAACGATCGCACCGGCTTCTGCACGATTTTTTCGCAGGGCGAGGAGATCATGCTGACCAACTGCACCATCGCCAACAACGGATCGCCGAGCGCGTTCCACGCCGCGGTGCTGCTGACGGGGGGCGTGGCGGTCGGCTCTATCAATAACAGCATCATCTGGTCGAATCAGAGCAGCTCGCCATCAAATGCCGCGATGCTTCCCATCGGCCCCACGTCGATCTCCGTCAACCGAAGCTTGGTGCAGGGGTGGACGGGCCAGTACCCCGGCGTGGGCACGGTCAACGCGAACCCCATGTTTGTCGATGCCGACGGCGCGGACAACATCGCCGGGACGGAGGATGACGACCTGCGCCTTTCGCCGGGATCGCCGGGGATCGATCGCGGCGACAACTCGTTTATCGCTGCGTGGAGCGCGGACCTCGATGGCTGCCCGCGCCGGCGCGACGACCCGGCGACGGTCGATACCGGCGTCGGGGCGCCGCCCGTCGTGGACGCCGGCGCGTACGAGTTTGTGGTGAAGTGCGCCGGCGATGCGAACGGCGACGCGGCGATCGGCCTCGCGGATATCGCCGCGGTCATTCAGGGGTGGGGCGCGGGTGCCGGAGACGTGTGCCGCTGCGTGGACCTCGACGGGTCGGGAACGATCGGGCTCGGAGACATCGCGGCGGTGATCCAGAACTGGGGTGGCTCGTGCTCGTGAACATCAGCGGACACGCGGCCGGTCGGGTGCGGCGCGTCGGGGCCGGCGCGCTCGGTTTGAGCATGCTCATCGGGTGCGGCCCCGCCGCGGCGGACGTGATCTTCGTCAACGCGACGCTGGTCGGCGGCGCGAACGACGGCTCCTCGTGGAGCGATGCGCACCGCGGACGGCTGGGCTTGCGGGACGCGCTGCTCGGCGCTTCGCCCGGCGATGAGGTCTGGGTCGCGCAGGGCGTCTACGCCCCCGCGCCCGCGAACGGCGGGACCGGGTTCTCCTTTGTGGTCCCCTCGGGCGTCGTCGTGCTCGGCGGGTTCACGGGCGCCGAGACGGCCGCGTCGCAGCGCAACCCCACGCTCCACGAGGCCGTGCTGACGGGCGACCTCAACAACAACGACCCGACAGGGCAGTTCAACGCCAAAGCCGAGAACTCCGAGCACGTCGTCCGGCTCACCAACGCCGGCGCCGGAACAACGCTCGACGGTTTCATCATCGAGCGCGGCATGGGGGGCGAGCTCTTCTTCGAGATTCCCGGCAGCGGCTCGGGCGGCGGCGTGCTGATCATCGGCGGCGCGCCCACCGTGCGCGCGTGCACCATCCGCGACAACTCGCCAGGGTTCGCGATCGACGGGGGCGGCGCCTGCGTGCTCGGCGGCGCGGCGCTATTCGAGGACTGCTCGTTCACCCGCAACCGCGCCTTCACCGGCGCGAACCTCTCCAGCCGCGCGGGCGCGAGTACGACCGTGCGCCGGTGCGTGTTCGCCGAGGAGAATATGCTGAACGGGTCCATCGACGGCGTGGGGATCGCGTCGGAATCGTCGTTCGTGGGAGCACCCAACCCGGCGACTCACCTGCTCGTCGAAGACTGCCTCTTTTCCATTCAGTGCGCGGTCGCCAACCGCGGCGTGGGCGTCTTCGTCGGCAACGGGACGGCGGAGATCAGGCGTTCGCGGTTCATCCGCAACACCAGCGGCGGGAGCGCGGGGGCCGTCTATGTCGGCGGCGCGGTCACGATCGATCGGTGCCTCTTCGTTGGGAACGAGGGCGTCGGAGACGGCGGATCGGCGATCGTGGTCGCTCTGGCGCCCGCCGGCCTGAGCGTGACCAACTCGGTCTTCGCCGGCAACGGGCGCGTCGGCGGCGCCGCGACCATCATCGCGGGCGGAACCACCGAGATCGTCAACTGCACCGCGTGGAGCGAGGGAACGCCGAACAAGGTGTATTCGTTCATCATGACCGGCGGGCCGGTCCACGTGGCGAACTCGATCGTGTGGGGGGCGATCGGACTTTCAGAGCCCGGAGAAAGATTCGCGGTCGCGCAGTTCGGCGGCACGGTGACGGCGGACCGATGCCTCATCGAACATTGGTCGGGACAGTTCCCCGGCGTCGGGACGATCAACGCCGACCCGATGTTCGCCGATGCCGACGGCGCCGATCACGTGCCGGGCACCGAGGACGACGACGTGCGCCCCGGGCCGGGTTCACCGGCGATCGATCGAGGGGACAGCGCATTCGTCGCCGGTTTCGATGCGGACTTCGACGGCTGCGCGCGCCGACGCGATGACCCGACCACGGCGGACATGGGCGCCGGCGGGCCGCCGGTGGTGGACATCGGCGCGTTTGAGTTCAGCGTGAAATGCGCAGGGGACGCGAACGGGGATGGCGGGGTGGGGCTGGCCGATATCGCCGCGGTGATTCAAGGATGGGGCGCGAGCATTTCCGAAACCTGCGACTGCGTCGATCTCGACGGATCAGGGTCGATCGGACTCGGCGACGTCGCCCTGGTCGTTCAGCATTGGGGAGCCGGTTGCCTCTGATGTGATTTCACGACTCCTCAGAATGGAGGCTCCCCATGCGTGCTCTGGTCCCGCTCTGTGTCGCGATCGTCCTGATTCCGGCGCCGTCCATGGCCTCCGTCATCTTCGTCAACCGCGCGCTGACCACCGGCGCGAACGATGGCTCGTCCTGGACGAACGCGTTCCGCGGGCGCCCGGGTGTGCAGCAGGCGCTGGCGGTGGCGGGCGCTGGGGATGAGATCTGGATCGCCGCGGGCTCGTACGCGCCAGCGCCGACCGGTGGATCGCCAGCGAGCGCATTCGTGATCCCATCCGGTGTCGCGCTACTCGGCGGCTTCGCGGGGCACGAGGCGGAGGCAGCGCAGCGCGAGCCCGCGACGAATCAGGTGATCCTCACGGGCGATCTCAACTCCAACGACAAGCCATCGGATTCGAGCACGAAGTTCGACAACGCGTTCCACGTGGTTCGCGTCGCGAACGCGACATCGGGCACGATCATCGACGGCTGCACCATCGAGGGTGGCCTCGCGGAAGACCGGCCTATGGGCGTGACGCCCGACGTGTTCGCCGGCGGCGGCGTGCTCATCGACGGCGGCGCACCGACGCTCCGCCGGTGCATCATCCGCGAGAACGAGGCGAGCCAGTTCGGCGGCGGAATCCGCATCATCGGCGGCGCGACGCTCATCGAGGACTGCTCCCTCACCCGCAATCACGCTTTTGGCGGCGCGTACATCCACACCGGCGGCGGGGCAACGACAACGATCCGGCGCTGCTCCTTTGTCGAAGCGAACGCGAACCTCAACTCCGTTCGCGGAGGCGCCATCGGCCAAGGCATCAGCGTCACCGGCCCGGTCGATACCGGTTCGTCGATGCTCATCGAGGATTGCTACTTTTCAATCCAGCTCGCCCCGTTCCTCGCCGCCGACGGCGTCGGGGTCAAGGTTTACGCCGGCGACGCCGTCATCCGGCGCTGCCGGTTCATCCGCTGCACCCACGGCGGGAGCGGCGGCGGCGTAAGCGCCGGCTCGTTCAGCATCCCCCCCACGAGCCACGTCACCATCGACCGCTGCGACTTTATC
>DASZQL010000174.1:0-4282 GCA_035549675.1 Phycisphaerales bacterium
TCCTCACCAGCACCGGCGGCATGACGAGCCACGCCGCGGTCGTCGCCCGCGGCTGGGGCACGTGCTGCGTCGCCGGCGCCGGCGACATCCACATCAACCCCTCCTCGGGCACGTTCACCATCAAGGGCCGCACCTTCGGCCGCCAGGACCAGATCTCCATCGACGGCTCCACCGGCGAAGTCATCGCCGGCGCGGTCCCGCGCGTCGAGCCCAAGCTCTCGGGCGACTTCGCCACCATCATGAAGTGGTCCGACAAGCGCCGCCGCCTCCGCATCCGCACCAACGCCGACACGCCGGCGGACGCCAGGCGCGCCCGCGAGTTCGGCGCCGAGGGCATCGGCCTCTGCCGCACCGAGCACATGTTCTTCGAGGGCGAGCGCATCATCGCCATGCGCGAGATGATCCTCGCCGAGTCGAAGGAGGACCGTGTCGCCGCCCTCGCCAAGCTCCTCCCCTTCCAGCGCGCCGACTTCGAGGGCATCTTCACGGCGATGGACGGCCTGCCCGTCACCATCCGACTCCTCGACCCGCCGCTGCACGAGTTCCTCCCGCAGGACGAAAAATCCCAGCGCGAGGTCGCCAACCGTCTCGGCCTCCCCGCGGAGAAAGTCGCCGCCCGCGTCAGCCAGCTCCACGAGCTCAACCCCATGCTCGGGCACCGCGGCTGCCGCCTCTCCATCACCTACCCTGAAATCCTCGAGATGCAGGTCCGCGCGATCGTCGAGGCCGCCATCGAGTGCCGCAAGCGCGGCGTCAAGGCCATGCCCGAGATCATGCACCCCCTCGTCGGCATCAAGAAGGAGCTCGCCGTCCTCCGCAAGGGCACCGAGGAGACCATCGCCAGAGTCCGCGCCGAGAAGAACGTCAAGGACAAGCTCGACATCCCCATCGGCACGATGATCGAAGTGCCGCGGGCCGCGATCGTCGCCGACGAGATCGCCGACCTCGCCGACTTCTTCTCCTTCGGCACCAACGACCTCACCCAACTCACCTTCGGCTACTCGCGCGACGACTCGGGCTCCTTCCTCCCCAAATACGTCGAGCGCGAAATCCTCCCCTACGACCCCTTCCAATCCCTCGACCAGTCCGGCGTCGGCACGCTCGTCAGCATGGCGACCACGAAAGGCCGCGGCGTGAAAAAGAATCTCAAGGTCGGCATCTGCGGCGAGCACGGCGGCGACCCCCGCAGCGTCTGGTTCTGCCACGACACCAACCTGGATTACGTCTCCTGCTCGCCCTTCCGAGTCCCCATCGCCCGCCTCGCGGCGGCCCAGGCGACGATTCGGAAGTAAGAGGATTCACCGCGGAGACGCGGAGAGCGCAGAGAAAACGAAAAGCAGGAAGTGGTTTGAAGCGAAAGGCCATCCGAGTCTTTCTGATTCAAACAACTTCCTGCTTTTTTTCCTGTCGTCTTATCTCCGCGCTCTCCGCGTCTCCGCGGTGCATGTCTCGTCTTACCCGTACACGTTCTCGACCTTCGCCGTCAGGTGCCGGATCAGCGCCGCGTGGGTCAGCGGCTTGCCCGTCGCCCGCTCGCACAGCTCGTTCGCGCTGTACATCCGCCCGTGCCGGTGGATCTTCTCGCGCAGCCACTGCAGGATCGGCGCATAGTCCCCCTTCGCCATCCGCGCATCGCGGTTCTTGATGTCCCGCCCGATCGCTTCCCAGAACTGCGCCGCGAAGAGGTTGCCGAAGGTGTACGTCGGGAAATACCCCAGCGCCCCCATCGACCAGTGGATGTCCTGCAGGCACCCGCGCCGGTCATCGGGCACCTTGAGCCCCAGGTCGCTCTTGATCCGCGCGTTCCACACCCCCGGCAGGTCGCGGCACGACAGATCCCCTCGCAGCATCGCCCGCTCGAGGTCGAACCGAAGCATGATGTGCAGGTTGTACGTGAGCTCATCGCTCTCGACGCGGATGAAGTTCGGCCGCACCACGTTTGCCGCGCGGTACACATCGTCCGCGGAGAGTTTCCGCACCGGCGCGCCGAAGACCTCGCGCGCGAGCTTGATGCCCCATTGCCAGAACGGCTGCGAGCGCCCGACCAGGTTCTCCCACAGCCGCGATTGGCTCTCGTGAATCCCGAGCGACACCGCCTCCGCCAGCGGCTGCCCGAACATTTTCTCCTTCGGCAATCCCTGCTCATACATCCCGTGCCCGCCTTCGTGCGTCGCGCTCGAGAGCGCGTCGCACCACCCGTCGGGCCGGTAGCGGTTCGTCATCCGCGTGTCGCCGGGGCCCACGCCGTCGCAGAAGGGGTGCGATGAAACATCCATCCGCCCCGCGTTGAAGTCGAACCCGAACTGCGCCGCGACCTTCGTCGCGAACTCCTTCTGTTGCTCGATCGGCAAGACGACCCGTGCCGGCCGTTCGTCCGGTTTTTTCTTCGCACTCGCCGCCCGCTCGATCAGCGGCACCAACTCGGCGCGCAACGGCCCGAAGATCATTTCCGTCTTCTTCGCCGTCATCCCCGGCTCGAACTCGTCCAGCAGCGCATCGTAATGCTCGCCGCCCTTAGGCACGCCGTAGCACTTCGCCTTCTCGCGGTTCAGCTCCACCGTCTTCTGTAGCCACGGCAGGAACTTCTTGAAGTTCGATTCCTGCTTCGCGTCCTTCCACGCGTCCATCCCCAGCGCCGAAGTCCGCGCCATCTCCTCCACCAGCGACCGCGGCAGCTTCGTCGCCCGGTCATAGTCCCGCCGCGCCTCGCGGATGTTTGCGCTCTTCTTCGCGTCGCGCCGCACCGCCGCGCTGCTCTCGCACGCGCGGATGAGGTCGCCGATCTTTTTGCTCGTGCGCCGCTCGTGGATCATCCCCGAGAGCATCTCGCGCTGACCCGCGCGCAGCCCCGCCCCCGCCGCGGGCATGTATGTCTCCTGGTCCCACCCGATGAGGCTCGCGACCGACCCGAGCGTGGCGACCTCCCGCAGCTCCTTCATCAGCGCGTCGTACGCGCCAGCGCCCCCAGTGCCGCCGGCCGATATCCCAGTTCGCTTGCTTGTCCTCTTCGCCCGCTTCGCCATCGTCTCGCTCCTCATCGTGGTCCACGAATGAGGGGGCGATGATACAAACGGTCGCCTCAGCGGTGCTTCACCGACAGCACGTCGATCTCAAAATCCAGATCGCTCTTAGGCGGGATCGGCGGCCGCCCCTGCTCCCCGTACCCCATCTTCCAGGGCACATGAATCAACCGCTTCCCGCCCACGCGCGCTCCCGGCACCCCCTCGCGCAGCCCCGCGATCACCGCCGAGCTCCCGAGGTCCAGCACCAGCGGCCGCTTCCGCATCTCCGACGAATCGAACACCGCGCCGTCCGCCGTCTTCGCCACGAAGTTCACCGTCACGACGTCGCGCACCTGCACGGTGTCGCCCTCGCCCGTCTTGAGGTCCGTGTACGAGAGCCCCGACGCCATCGTCACGATCGTGAGCGTATCTTCGCCCCGCCGCGCCTTGCTCTCGGCGCACGCCGACATCATCAACCCCGCCGCAGTCGCCGCCACGATCAGTGCCGCGTGCTTCATCCCACGAGATTATCCGCTCTTGCTCTTCTTCATCATCGCGTTCCGCCTCGCGATAAAAGCGGCGAGGGGAGGTGCGAGCCAGTCGTGCGTGTCGATCCGCTGGTAGTCGAACCCGAATCCTTTCGCGAGTTTCTCGACCGTCTCGCGGTGCCGGTTGAACGCTTCGAGGTACGCCTCGCGGATCGCGCGCGGGTCGAGCCGGAGCATCCCCTCCCCCTCCATCCCCTCGAACGGCGCGCCCCCCGCCGCCTCCGGCACGTCGAACGTCGCCTCCTGCCGGTCGATCACCTGCGCGAGAATGACATCGTGCGAGCGGTGCTTGATCCGCGCCAGCGCGGTCCTGATCCGCGCCGGATCCTCATAGAAATCGCTGATGATCACGATCAGACATCGGTTCGTCAGCTTCGCGAGCGTCTGATCCACGACGCGCCCCAAGTCGCTGGGCCGGTCCACCGGGTGGTGCGATAGTACGCCCACGATCCGTCGCCACTGGCTCATCGCGCTCGTGCGGTCCAGCGCATCGACGAGGTAGTCCGCGAAGATGCCCAGCCCCACCCGGTCGCCCTGTTTCAGCGCCATGTACGCGAACGCCGCCGCCGTCGCCGTCGCGTGGTCGTACTTCGTCCAGTTGACGTTCCCCTTGAAGCTCGTCTTCTGGCCCGTGCCGCTCGCCTCGGCGTACGACCGGCTCCCAAAGTTCATCGACCCCGAGCAATCCACCAGGATCACCAAGTCGAGCGACGTCTCCTGCTCGTACTGCTT
>DASZQL010000175.1:0-4217 GCA_035549675.1 Phycisphaerales bacterium
GATGGGATAGAGGTACAGCGCCTGCACGGCGCACACGCCCCAGAAGCGCCCCGCGCCGAGGATGTCCCACTCGGTGCCGAGGAGCGCGTTGAGCGCCCCCGCGCGCCCGAGGATCGCCTTGACCCCGATCGCGCCCACGAAGGGCGGCAGGATCATGGGCACCAGGATCAGCGCGTTCCATAAACCCTTGAGCGGGTACTTGTGATTCGCCGCGAGCACCGCGAGCGGCAGCGCGATGACGGTCGAGAGGATCGTCGTCGTCGTCGCGATGAGCACCGAGTTGAGAAGTCCCTCGCGCAGGACCGGGTCGGCGAAGATGCCCGTGATATGGCGGAGCGTGAACCCGGTGCCCGTGGACGCATCCGCCGCGAACCCGCCGCGGACGGTCAAACCAATGGGGTACAGCAGCAGCGCGCCGAGCACCACGAACAGGACGAGCAGCAGGAGATAAGCCCCGGGCGACCCTCGGCGCATAGGGCCGGGAGTGTAGTCGTAGCGCCGCCGATGCATGGCCGCGGCACACTAAGAAACGAATAACTTTCCCGTGCCACTACAGGCGGCAGCTCCGGGCCGACTGTAGTGCTTTTCCGAAACCCAACACTGCAGTCATCCGCCAAAGCTCGGATGCCTGCAGTGGCACACAGCCAACCAATGGTTTTCGTTTTACTGCCCTTTCGACGCCCCCGTCTCCGACGCCCACCCATACAACCGCGGCGGTTCCGCGGCACCCATCGTCCACGCCCGAGTCCCGATTACCCGCCAGTCCGACCCTAGGGTGCCGCGCAGCTTCAGCCGCATCGACTGGTACGTGTACGCCCCCGTCTGACCTTCCGCGCCGGGCTTCAGCCCGCGAACAGGGCGGATCACTTCGACGGTGGCCGCATCCCCGCGGAGCCAGATCTCGGTGATGTGGTACGCCGGCAAGGCTTCCGTTCCTGGCGTGACCAGGTGCGCCGCCGGGTCCTCGATCCGCTTGACCACGCGCTCCGCCCACCGCAGTTGCATCCCCGGCGGAAGATTGACGACATAGTCGCCGCCGATCGGATACTTCTCGACCGTGTACTTAAGCGTCGCGGCCATGAGTTCCGGGATCGGCGGGTGGTTGGGGTCGTTGATCGCCGCGTCCTCGCCGATCTCGGGGTAGTTCGCATAGGACGCGCACCCACCCGACAGCAATCCCGATGCGGCCAGGGCCGTCGTGGCGCTTGTGATGACAAGGAGATGACGAAGAGATGAGGTCATGGCGTTGACTCCGGCGCGGGGCATTCAGGCCCCGCGCGGGTCAGTGTATCGGCGGAATCGATCCCACCGCCGTAATGCCGCCCCGGCGTCTCCAGTTCCTGGCACCAGAATGACCCGTTCAGGCTGCCTTGCCCGGCGCGGATTCCGCTGGAACTCGGATCCCGACCTCAAAGGCGCGGATCAGGCAGTGCGCGCTCGCACAGAAAAGACCGCCGAGCACAAAGAACGCGGCGACGGTCAGGCCGAAGACCACGCCTTGGCTGAGATTGGCTATCGCCGCCTGACCTCGTCCGCTCGCCGCGAGGCCGAGGGCAAGAACCACGGGCGCGCCGAGAATGGCCGCTCGAAGGAGATACGCCAAGGATCGCTTCGGGTCGCGGATGAGCACCGTGATCGCTGAGAGAAGCAAGATCGCCCCGCCCGCGCCGAGCCGCGCCAGCGCAAAGGGGACGAGTGTCATACCGAACATTTCGACCGGCGAGCCACCGCGCCCGGCAAGCTTCAAGACCACCGCCGGCTCCGAGAGCACCGCCGCGACCACGACGATCCCGCCCGTGATCATCATCGAGAGCGCCGGCGCCTCCGAGAACCTGCCCAGCCCGGTGAGCACCCCGAAGACGCACGTGACCGCGACGACCACCTCGAACATCAGGATGAACCACATGGGCGGCTTGTGCAGCGCTGTCGCCACGATGCCCCCCAGCGCGCTGACCAGCACGATGCCGGAGAGCAGCAGGACGAGAGTCAGAATCATGCGGGGAACAGGTGGAGGAACGACCATGAGTGGGTACTGTACGTGCGGCGGTGCGCGACCGTTCGCGGCCCGGAAATAGCCAACACCGATCCCTCTACACTTCGGCTCGGACAAATACCTGACTGTTGCGGGAATCCCCGATGCGCGGCTTGCGGCCCATCCTCTGCACGATTTTCATGGTTTCCCCGGCCATGGTTTCGACTCTCGCGGCCCCAGCCGCCCCCGCACCGACAATCCGGGCCGTTTTTGAGACCGGGTCGGAGCAGGAATACGAGGCTTCGCTCCGCACCGAAATCACCCAAGCGCGAAACGGCTCGGCGCCGGAAGCGAGCCTCGTCGAGCACGCCGCTACGGTCCGGCTCCTCGTCGAATCCGCCGAGGCGGACGGGTCGCTCAAGCTCCTCGCACGGATCACCAAACTCAAACTGGCCTGGAAAGCGCCGCGCGCCAGCGCCGAGTTCAGCGCCGACGCCGAGAACGAACCGGACAAAAAGCCTGCCGCTGACATGGAGACCGCCGAGGGCGAGCTCGCCGCGCTCGGCCGCGCGATCATGGTCTCCTCGATCACCATGACCATCGGTCCCTCCGGCGAGGTGCGCGAGATCTCGGGCCTCGAGCAGGTGCTCGAGAGTCTCAAGAACATCCACCAGATCGACGAGCGCGCGGTCGGGTTCTTCACGCCGCTCCGCTTCGGCCAGTTCCTCGCGCCGATGATCGATGCCGCGGGGGCGCGCGACCGACCCGTCGTCCCCGGCGAGACGTGGACCCGCGAAGAAGAACCAACCGTTCTGCGTCCGCTCGGCAAGATCACGCCGACCACCACCTACACGATGCGCGACAGCGGCCCGCATCGCGCCACGATCGAGGGCGCGACCTCGTTCGATTTCCAGCGCGATCCCGGCGCTGACCCATCCGTTCCGACACTGACGATCGGCGCCAACACCACGACGACGTCGCTGACGTGGGACACCGCGCGGAACCGGCTCGTGAGCCGCGAGCGAACCCAGGACCTTTCGACGACGTGGACGCTGGGCGATATCACCATCGAGCAGACGCAGCACTCGGTGTCGCGCCTCGCGCTCCGCGCGCCGTAACGACCGCAGGAATACCGCCATGGCCCGCATCATCGTTTTCGCTCCGCACCCCGACGACGCCGAGCTCGGCATGGGCGGCACGATCGCGCGCCTCATCTCCCAGGGCCACGATCTCCTCATCTGCGACATGACCAACGGCGAGCCGACGCCGAAGGGCACGCCCGAAACCCGCGCCCGCGAAGCCGCCGAGGCCGCGAAGATCCTGGGTGTGCGGCGTGTCAACCTGGGCCTCCGTAACCGCTTCGTCGAGCACTCCATCGACGCCCGACACGCCGCGGCGGGCGTGATCCGCGCCTGGCGCGCCGACATCCTCTTCGTCCCCTATTTCGAGGATGCGCACCCCGACCACCTCGCGTGCATGCGCATCGCCGAGGACGCCCGCTTCGACGCCAAGCTGACGGGCCTCGACATGCCGATCCCGGAAGAGTTGCGGAGCGCCGACCCGCGCGCGGACAACACGCCGCGCTACCCCAAGTGGCTCATCCACTACTACGCGACGCACCTGCGCATCGCCCCCTCGCCGAGCTTCCTCATCGACACCACCGGCTTCGAGGAGGTGAAGAAGCGCTCGATCCTCGCCTACCGCTCGCAGTTCATCGACAACGAGAAGAACCGCTCGGTCGTGGAGTGGCTCGACTCCGCGTCGCGCTACTTCGGCTCACGCATCGGCGCCGCCGCCGCCGAGCCCTTCTTCACCCGCGAGCCGATCGGCCTCTCGGGGTTCGATGACCTGGTGATGTGAACCGGAACTGCCTGTGCATGCCGGCGGCTCAGGAACGCTTCTCAATCTGTGTCCATCTGTGAAATCTGTGGCTGCCTTCTTCTGGGCCTCAATACTTCTGCTGCACCTTCCCGATCTGCTGCTTCTGGTTGTCGTCCCGCGCCTTCTCCATCAGCGTCGCGAGAAAACTCCGCGTCGCTTCCACGCCGTAGATGCGCGTGATGACCGGCGCCAGATCGTCTCCATCCTCCGCCAGCAGCAGCTTCCGGCAATGCCGCCGCAGCGCGTACACCAGTCGCTCATCCTTGGTCGTCGGAAGCACCACCCGCGCGCTCTGCCATAACAGATCAACCAAGAGCGGATCCGTCTTCTCCCCCGCCTCAGCCGCCTCAAAGAAATCCAGCAG
>DASZQL010000176.1:0-5386 GCA_035549675.1 Phycisphaerales bacterium
AGTTCGAGCCGCGACGGGCGAAACTGGAGTACGCGACGGACGGGATGGTGGTGCGTGTGGACTCCCTGGCGCTCCAGGAGCGGCTGGGGACGACGAGCAAGAGCCCGCGCTGGACGATCGCGTACAAGTACCCGGCCGAGCAGAAGCGGACGAAGCTGATCCGGGTGGAGCACTGGGTGGGGAAGACCGGGCGGATCACGCCGCGGGCGGTGATGGAGCCGGTGCTGCTGGCGGGGACGGTCGTGCGCCACGCCACGCTGCACAACTACGGGCTGGTGGCGGAAAAAGACATCCGCGAGGGGGACACGGTCGTCGTCGAGAAGGCGGGCGAGGTGATCCCGCAGGTGATCGAGGTGGTGAAGGAGAAGCGGCCGCGGGGGGCGAAGCCCATCGAGGCGCCGACGAAGTGCCCGGAGTGCGGCGGGCCAGTCGAGATCGAGTATGAGGGGGGACCCGAGGAGGAAGAAGAAGAGTCAGGAGAGACGGAGGTCAAAGCAGGGAGAGGAAAAAAGCCCTCATCCCGGCCCTCTCCCAAAGGGAAAGGGAGTGAAGCCGCTTCGAAATCCGATGCCACCGCGCGCGAGACGGGGCGGCGTTGCATCAACCCCGAATGTCCCGCGCAGATCCGCGA
Source organism: Phycisphaerales bacterium (assembly GCA_035549675.1). Classification (GTDB taxonomy): domain Bacteria; phylum Planctomycetota; class Phycisphaerae; order Phycisphaerales; family UBA1924; genus DASZQL01. The sequence continues at coordinate 632 of DASZQL010000176.1, forward strand.
GAAGCTCGTCTATTTCACCGGCCGCAAGCAGATGGACATCGAGGGGCTGGGCGAGAAGACCATCGACCTCATCCGCACGACGAAGGACATCCCGCTCAACCACTTCGCGGACATCTTCCACTTGGGCGAGCATCGCGAGGCGTTGATCGAGCTCGAACGGATGGGTGAGAAGAAGGTCGAGAATCTTCTCAACGGTGTGCAGGATGCGAAATCGCGGCCCTTCGCGCGCGTGCTGGGCTCGCTCGGGATCCGCCACATCGGCGCGGCGAACGCGAAGCTACTGGCGCGGCGGTTCAAGTCGCTCGACGATCTCACCGCCGCGACGGCGGAAGAGATCGAGGAGATCGAAGGTTTCGGGCCGGTGCGCGCGGAAGTCATTCACCGGTACCTGCACTCGGCGGTCGGGAAAAAGACCTTCGATTCACTGCGCAAGGCGGGGCTCTCGCTCGAAAACCCGGACTACCGCGCCGCATCGGGGGCGGCGGCACAGGGCGGCCCCTTCGCGGGCAAGACGATCGTGCTGACGGGTACGCTCGCGGCGTACGAGCGCGAGGCGCTCAAGGAGATTCTCGAGCAGCTCGGCGCCAAGGTCACGGGGAGCGTGTCGAAGAACACCGACCTCGTGATCGTCGGCGAGTCGGCGGGGTCGAAGCTGGACAAGGCCCGCGAACTCGGGATCGAGACGTGGGACGAGGCGAAGCTGGTGAAGGTGCTCAAGGACGCTGGGTAGCGCTCATGAGACAGGTCCCGTGCCACTGCAGACATCGGTGCCCTGACCGATGACTGCAGTGCGGAAACACCACGGGCGTAAGGGCACTACAGTCGGCTCAAAGCCGCCGCCTGTAGTGGCACGTTGAAATGAAGACTGACCCACCGGGGCGGGTCAGTGGTGCATGAACTCATTGCTGGTTCACCCGACGAAGTCGGCTTAGAGGCTCGCCTTCGCCGATGCGATGATCCGCTCGGCCGTGCGCACCGCGGCGAAGCCCGACTGGGCGTCGATGGGCGGGCGGTCTCCGGTGCGGACGCAGTTGAGAAATGCGCTGAGCTCGAGCTCGAGCTGGTCGGCGTCGTCGATCTCCAGCGGCTCGATGGCGACGAGCTTGCTGTAGTCGAGCGTCGTCAGGTCGTGGCCCTGGCGGAGCGCCTCGCGGACCTCCTCCATCTGGATGGAGTTGGCCGTCTTGCGGATCAGCGTGCCGGACTTCTTGGCGTAGTCGATGGAGACGTAGCCGTTGTCGCCGATGATGCGCGTCTTGCGCTCGGTCTTGAAGGCGAGGCGCGAGGCGCTGATGTTCACGACGCACTCGCCGTGGGGCAGGCGGAACTTGAGCCGCGCGCTGCAGACGTCCTCGTGATCGGTGAGCACCGCGACGCCGGAGGCGTCAACGGTCTCGGGCTCGATGCCGCCGGTGAGCATGAGGACGACATCGAGGTCGTGGATCATCATGTCCATGACGACCGAGACATCGACCGAGCGGAAGGTCATGGGGCTGACCCGGTGGACTTCGATGAACCGGGGCTTGATCCCGGTCTGGCCCATCGCCTCCATCTCGGCGCTGGCCCGTTGCAGGGCTCGCACGGCCGGGTTGAACCGCTCGATGTGGCCGACCATCAGGACCACGCCGTTCTCGTCGGCGAGGCGGGCCATCTTCTCGGCTTCCGCGGCGTCGCCGGCCAGCGGCTTCTCGACGAGGCAGGCCACACCGGCGTCGAGCAGGGGCTCGGCGACGGCGAGGTGGTGCACGGTGGGGACGGCGATGCTCACGGCGTCCACGCCGTGGGCGATCATTTCTTCGACCGTCGCAAAGGAGGGGCAGTTGAGCTTCTCGGCGATGAGTTCCCGGCGGTCGCCATCGGCATCGACGACGCCGACGACCCCGCAACGGAGGGTCTGGGTCTGGACTTTCCGGCGGGCCCGGTGACGGGCACCGGCCCATAGGGCGGGGGCGGATTCGAGCGGTGGACGGTCTGTGGACTTCGGTTTCATCACGAACCCCGGCAGGGCCTCTTCACCCCCGAGGGGCACACCCCGGTCGGCAAAGCGGCTGACAGAATAACCCGTCGCGGGCGGCAAGTCCTGTACGGCACCTGACCGGTGGATAACCGTCGCTGGCGGCGAAGCCAAAATTATCGGGTGAAGGGATGAGAGCAGGGCAAAGTTTGCGTGGAGATCCTCTGGACGGGCGTCGGATGGCCCATCTAGGACAGGGAATCACGACCTGCTTGGGCCGTCATCTTCGAGCTTGTACGGCGTCTCGGTCGTGGGATCAATGACGGACTCGTCATGGGCGCGCCAATAGGCCGGCTTCGCGGCGTCGGCATCGGGATCAGGAGCATTGAACTCCTCGATCTGCTTGAGGAGCACCGGATCCCCATCGAGCCCGACCGGCGGCGGGGGCAGGGTGTTCCCCTTTTCCTGCTCCGCCCGGGCCCGGAGACGGTCGTCGCGAGCCCGGATCGCGCGGGCGCAGATGAAGGCCCAGCGGAACGAGTTGGCGAGGAGGAGGTTGCTGAAGTTCATCACGACGAACGCGCCGACCCACACCGCCACGACCATCCAGCCGAAGCTTCGGATCATCCAGCTGAAACCGGAGTTGATCCATCCGAGGAAGATCACGATCAGCGAGAGCACGCCGAAGACGCTCAGCACCCACGCGCACGCGCGGTAGCGATGGCCCAGGTGCGAATCACCGAAGCCATCCGCGTACGCCGCGAGCATCAGGGAGATCGCGGGCCAGCCCGCCGCGACCGCGATGAAGAGAACGAAGATGGTCCAGTACAGCACCGTCGACGGGGCTTTGAGGTGCTCATGGAAGACGAGCACCAGCACGGGCATCAGGAGCTGGGTGACGCCGGCGAGCAGGCGGAGGTGCGGGTTCCACTCGTCGAAGACGCCGCGGGAGTTTTTCGTGTCGCGGGCGTGGGCGCGGATGAGGACGAGCACCCCCGCAAGCCACAGGCCAGAGAGGATGAGATTGATGGTGAGCATCTGCGACGGCGCCGCCAGGGCCGTCGCGTTAAGGGTGATATTGAAGACGAAAAGGCCGAGCCCCGTAGCGCCGAAGATGAAGGGGACGAGCGCATCGAGCGCGGTGAACGAGCGGAGATGATCGGCCAGGCGCAGCGTCGAGACTGTGGACGAGCCGAGCGTGATGCGCGTGCCGCACTCGGGGCAGCGCCCGCCCAGGCGCAAGCCGCGGAGGTCGTAATCGCACTCGGGACAGTGCCGCTCGTCCTCGATGACCGGGGCTTTGCTCTGGAGCGGCTTGGTGGCGTGCGCGCTCATCGTGCAGATGATGTGACGCCGACGACGGCTTCGACGGCGTTCTTGAACATGCGAAGGCCCGGCGTGTCGCCGGTCATCGATTCCGCGGGCAGGCGCGTCCACCAGGGATGGTTGCGCCAACTGAGATATCGCTCGGGGTGGGGCATGAGTCCGAAGATGCGGCCGGAAGGGTCGCAGATCCCGGCGATGTCCGACTCCGAGCCGTTGGGGTTGTCGTGCGGCGCGTAGCGGATCGCGACCTGGCCGTTCTGCTCGAGCTGTTGGAGGATGGTGGGAGAGGAAGTGAGGAAGCAGCCCTCGCCGTGGGCGATGGGGAGCATGAGGAGGTCGGGATGCGGCTTGCGGCTTGCGGCTTGAGATGAAGATGAAGAAACGAAGTGGTCGAGGCCGCGGGTCCAGATGCAGCGCGTGTTCGCAACCGGCGCCATGTGGAGCCAGCGGTCGATGAACCGGCCCCCGGCGTTCGCGGCGAGGGCCGTCGCCTGCGGCGCGGGCTCTTCGGGCCATTGGCCTTGCTCGGAGCCGGGGAGCAGACCCGTCTGCACGAGCACCTGGAAGCCGTTGCACGCCCCGATCATCGGCACGCCCCGATCCGCCGCGGCGCGGAGCGCGGGATACAAATGCTCGCGGATCCGCACGGCAAAGATCCGCCCCGCCGCGACATCGTCCCCATACGAGAACCCGCCCGGGAAACCGATGAGGTCGAACCGCTCGACCTGCGACGGGTCGCCGATGAGATGGTCGAGATGGACAAGCTCGGTCTCCGCGCCGGCGAGCTGGAAGGCGCGGACCATCTCGGCGTCGCAGTTCGTGCCGGCGGTGCGGAGGATGAGGGCGAGGGGTTTCATTTGATCCATTTCACCACAGAGAACACAGAGAGCACTGAGGGGATACGAGGCCTACCAGTCAAGCGATCCAACGCGAGGCTCCGGCTCCCTCTCCCTCTGGGAGAGGGAGGGGTGAGGGCTTTCTGTTTTCTACATTGCTTTTTCTACATCTTTCTCTTCTTGCTCCGCAATCCTTGTGGTTCCAATTTCTTTGATCCGAGCGACGACTTTGTCGAGTGCCGTCGAAACGTCGATCGCCCGAACACGAAGCACTTCGACGCCCTGTTCGCGAAGCCACCGATCCCGCTGCGCGTCGCGCGCCTCCCGCCCACGATGATTCGCGCTGTCAACCTCAACGCACAACCTTGCATCGACACAATAGAAATCAAGAACATATAGCCCGAGCGGGTACTGCCGGCGGAACTTCAACCCGCGTGCTATTCGGCCGCGGAGTTGTTTCCAGAGCATTGCTTCGGGTACCGACTGCTCGCGACGAAGGCCCGCCGCCTTCCGGCCACGGGTGAACGATGTCATCCGATCCGTCGCGTATTGAAACCGAGAGGATGTAAAAGCGGAACGAGACATCGTAGCCCTCACCCTGCCCTCTCCCAGAGGGAGAGGGTGCGGAAGTCGAGCCTA
>DASZQL010000177.1:0-2233 GCA_035549675.1 Phycisphaerales bacterium
CGATGCTGCTCATGGGCGCGGTCGTCGGGCTCTTGCTCGGGCGGGGAACCGCCGCGGCGATGCCCGGCCTCGGCATCGACGAAACGACCTTCGCCGTGCTGGGCATGGCGGCGTGGTTCACCGGCTCGGTCCGCGCCCCGATGACCGGCATCGTGCTGATCCTCGAGATGACCGGGAACTACAACCATCTCTTCTCGCTCTGCGCCGTGAGCCTGACGTCGTACCTGACGGCGGAATGGCTCCGCGACCCGCCTCTGTACGAGGCACTGCTCGAAGAGGACCTCAAGCTCCGCGGCATCCAGGAACACCACGACGCCGCGCCCGTGCACGTGGTGATGTCCGTGCAGCACGGGTCCGTGATGGACGAGCGGATGCTGTGCGATGTCACGCTGCCGCCGAACTGCCTGGTGATCGGCGTGGAGCGGGGCGGCGCGGAACTCGTGCCCACGGGGGCCGTCAAACTGCGCGCGGGCGATCACCTCACCGTCATCGTTCCGGGCAACGATCCCGCCGCGGCCATGCGGATCGTGGAAATGTGCCGCGTGCCTTGACGAAGCATCGGGAAGCGCCGCGCGTCGATTTACGGATTCACGCGCGCGGGGTTCCAGTGTCGCTCAGGCTTCGGCACGAACGTGAAGCCCTGCCCACCGATCGCGGCTTCGAACATCAGACCGCCCCGGGGCAGCGTGAAGACGGCGACTCCCTCGGTGAAGTCGGAGCTGGCGCCCGCGCCGGATTCCGCGGCGATGGCGGAAGCGTTCGCCGCGAACGCCAGGTGGCCGCTCTTGAAATGCTCGAGCGCGCGTTCGTTCTGAAAGAAGATGAGCTCGCTGAAGGACTGGCCGCCAAGCTGCGCGCCGATGGTCCCCTGAGTGACCTCGGTGGATCCGATGACTTTGCCATCCTGATAGACGACGCCGTTGCCGTGCGCGCCTCCGATGCCGATCGCGCCCTTGGCGACGACCGGATAGATGGCGTAGGCGTAGGCGGTGTCGAAGAAGTGCTTGAGTGACGGGTCGCGGTTACGGAAAGCGGCGACGGCGTCCTGCGAATCGCGAACAATTTCCGTGTCGGCGGAGAGGTCGCCGCCGGTTTCTTTGTAGTTGGAGCAGGCGGGGAGCGCGGCGAGCAGGGCCGCAACAGGGGCGAAGAGGCGGTACGAGAAAATGGGAGCGCGGGTCATGTTCTTTCTCCGGGTGCTGCGCGCTGTCACTGTAACTCCGTCGCTCTTATGCGCCCAGCAGGGGATAAAGGATCCCTCATCATCCTCCGGAGAGAAGTGTGAATGAAGCACGCGTCAAAGAATCGTCCGCGAACCGCTACAATCCCTGCCCAACAACTTGAACCGCCCCGGACGCACCGGCCGCTGGGCCGGTGTCGCACCCGCGCGAGGGAGCTTGCCATGCCCGATGCCAGCAGGCCTTTGAACTTTATCGAGCAGATCGTCGAAGCCGACAACGCCTCAGGGAAGTGGGGAGGCCAGGTCCATACGCGCTTCCCGCCCGAGCCTAACGGCTACCTCCACATCGGCCACGCCAAGTCCATCTGCCTCAACTTCGGCCTCGCCCGGAACTACGGTGGCAAGTTCAACCTTCGCTTCGACGACACGAACCCCGCCAAGGAAGAGCAGGAATATGTCGATTCCATCAAACGCGACGTGAAGTGGCTCGGCGCCGACTGGGAAGGGCCCAACGGCGGCGGCCTTTTCTTCGCCAGCGACTACTTCGAAACGATGTACGACTACGCCGAGGAGCTCATCCGCAAGGGCAAGGCGTACGTCTGCGACCTTAACGCCGAGCAGGTGGCGGAGTTCCGCGGGCCGCCGACGAAGCCGGGCCGGGAATCGCCGTACCGAAGCCGCAGCGCCGAGGAGAACCTCTCGCTCCTGCGCGACATGCGCGCGGGCAAGTACCCCAACGGCGCTCGCACCCTTCGCGCCAAGATCGACATGGCCTCGCCCAACCTCAACCTTCGTGATCCTGTCCTCTACCGCATCGTGCACGAGACGCACCACAACACCGGCGACAAGTGGTCCATCTATCCCATGTACGACTGGGCGCACGGGTTTGAAGATTCGCTCGAGGGCATCACGCACTCGATCTGCACGCTGGAGTTCGAGAACCACCGCCCGCTGTACGACTGGTTCATCGACGCGGTGAACGAGGGCCGGCCGGACGACAAGAAGATCTGGCACCCCCAGCAGATCGAGTTCGCGCGGCTGAACCTCACCTAC
>DASZQL010000178.1:0-4825 GCA_035549675.1 Phycisphaerales bacterium
GACGCCGGCGTTGCCTTCTTTGCCGGAGAGGCCGCCGTCGCGGCGTTTCTTGAAGGCTTCGAGGCGGGTGTTCTGGTCCACTTCGACCTGGTGCGGGATCTCGAGGATTTCGACGTTGCGATTCTCGTTGGGGTCGGTGTATTCGTTGACGCCCACGATGATGCGGTCGCCGGCTTCGCATTCCTCGGAGAAGCGGTAGGAGGCCTCGGCGATGGAGCGCCGGAAATAGCCCTTGTGGATGCCGTTGATGACGCCGCGGCCGAACCCGAGGTAGGGGGAGTAGGCGGGGTGGAGGGAGGAGGAACCGGAAGAGCCAATTTGAGATTTCAAATTTGAGATTTGAGAAGACGGAACAGAAGAGTGTGAAACTTGAGAAGAGGAAGGAGAAGAAACCGGAGAGTGAGAGCTCTCACCCTGCCGTTTTTCACCCCCCCGCGAGGGAGAGGGGGCGGAAGAAGACCCGGCATCCCGGCGCGCGGGGATGGGGCTACCTGATGCAGAGATTCGGCCGCCGGAGGCGTATTCGCCCATGGAGTCGATTTCGTTGAAGAGTTCGAGGGCGCCTTGTTCCATGCGGTCGGTGAGGTCTTCGATGAACCAGCTGCCGCCGAGGGGGTCGGTGACTCTGGTGACGCCGGTTTCGTGGGCGAGGATCTGCTGGGTGCGGAGGGCGATCGTCACGGCTTCTTCGGTGGGAAGGCCGAGGGTTTCGTCCATCGAATCCGTGTGGAGGGACTGGCACCCGCCCAGCACCGCGGCCATCGCCTGATACGCGACGCGGACGATGTTGTTGTAGGGCTGCTGCTCGGTGAGGGAGCAGCCGGCGGTCTGGACGTGGGTCTTCATGAACCAGGAGCGTTCGTTTTTCGCGCCGTAGCGGTCGCGCATGACGCGGGCCCAGATGCGGCGGGCGGCGCGAAGCTTGCAGACTTCCTCGAAGAACTCGTTGTGCGAGTTGAAGAAGAAGCTGAGGCGCGGGGCGAAGGAATCGATGTCCATGCCGCGTTCGACGCAGGCTTCCACGTACTCCATGCCGTCGCGGAGGGTGAAGGCGAGCTCCTGCACGGCCGTGCTGCCGGCTTCGCGGATGTGATAGCCGCTGATGGAAACGCTGTTCCACTTGGGGCAGAAGCGGGATTGGAACTCGATCGTGTCCACGACGAGCTTCACGCTCGGCTCGGGCGGGTAGATGAACTCGTTCTGGGAGTGGAACTCCTTGAGGATGTCGTTCTGGAGCGTGCCGCCGAGGGTGTCCCAGGAGATGTTGCGTTGGAGGGCGTGGGCGAGGTACATGGCCCAGATGACGGCGGCGGGGCCGTTGATGGTCTGGGAGACGGTGACGCGATCGATGGGGATGTCGGCGTAGAGGCGGTGCATGTCCTCGATGGTGTCGATGGCCACGCCGCAGCGGCCGACCTCGCCGACGGAGAGCGGGTCATCGGAGTCGCGGCCCATGAGGGTGGGGAGGTCGAATGCGGTGGAGAGACCGGTGTTGGCTTTGGTGGAGGATTTGGCTTGTTCGAGGAGGTACTTGAAGCGGTTGTTGGTGTCGTCGGCGGAGCCGAAGCCGGCGAACTGGCGCATGGTCCAGAGGCGTGTGCGGTAGCCCTGGGGGAAGAGGCCGCGGGTGTAGGGGAAGTTGCCGGGCTCGCCGGATTTGCCGAGGTCGCGGTCGATGTGCTTCAGCGACTCCGGCGGCGCGCCCGGCCCGTACGTCGGATCCAGCACCAGCCCCGAGATTGTGACGGCGTGCGGATCCACCTTCGAGGCATCGGCCTTGCGCGTCGAAGCGGGGGAGGCGGTCGAGGAACCGGATGTCGGCGTCATGGGGTGATCCCGTGGCGGTGAGTGAATGGAATATCGCTTCATTCTAGGGCAGAACGAAGTGATTCCCAATAATCGGGATCAGGCGGCGGAGCGGAGGGTGCTGGATGCTGATTCGCCGTGCGGGAACCAGAGCACGCCGTAGAGGGAGGGGCGGGTGTCGCCCATGAGGCGGTCGGCGAGCATCGCGGCGTCGCGGAGGATGGAATACAGGTACGGGTGGGATTCCTGGAGCATCTTTTTGCCGCGAACGAGGCGTGCGGTGATGGCGGTGTAGTGCCAGCGGTTGGAGAGCGGGCCGCCGTAGCGGTAGAAGTTCGCGGTGGGGAAGAGTGTGGCGAGGTCGATGGGGGCGTACTGGCGCCAGCCGTGCAGGCCGTAGAGCTTGAGCGCGAACTCGCCGGGGACGGCGTGGGCCTGGAGGCCGCGGGGCTTGGTGAGGGAGACGAGGAGTTGCACGGCGGCGTTATCGTCGCGGAAGTGCTCGAGCGCGGTGCATGAGGTGACGATGTCGGCGGCGCCGAGCGTGCGCGGATCGATGGAATGGATGTCGCCGAGAATGAGGCGGCGGGTGAAGCCGGCGAGGGGAGCGTCGGACCAGGCGGGGTGGCGGGCGATGTCGATGCCGATGTACTCGCCGCGGAGTCCGGCGTTGGCGAAGGGTTCGAGTGCGTTGCCGCGGCCGCAGCCGACGTCGAGGATGGTGACGGGATTGTCGGCGAAGTGGTTGCGCGCGATCGTCGCGACGTGCTGGAAGAAGTGGCAGGTGGCGACGCGCGAGGGCGAGGAGCCGCGTGTGCAATCGACGTGCGGGGCGGGGCCGCGGAAGGTTTTGATGGTGAGCGATTCGCGGTGGGCGCGCCGGTTCCGGGCGGCGTGGTAAGCGAGGTAGGCGGCGGATTGCTCGGGTGTGAGCGGGGTGTCGCCGTTGAGACGGGCGGCGTCGATCATGGGGATCAATGTCGGCCGCGCGTGGCGGGGGGCATGAGGGTTGTGCGCCTGGCGCGTGTGAGACAAAAAGAAACCGGGCCGGGATGTGTTCCCGGCCCGAAGAGGGTTCAGATGATTGAACAGGTTGCTGGATTACCAGCTGCCGCGACGGCCACCGCCGCCGCCACCGCCGCCGCCCCAGCCACCACGACCGCCGCCGCCACCGCCACGACCGCCGCCGCCACCGGCTTCGCGGGGCTTGGCTTCGTTGACGGTGAGGTCGCGGCCGTCGATGTTCTGGCCGTTGAGGGCGCCCATGGCGGCGCGGGCCTGCTCATCGTTGTTCATTTCGACGAAGCCGAAGCCGCGGGGGCGGCCGGTTTCGCGGTCCATGACGAGGGTCGCGGAGGCGACTTCGCCGTGGGCTTCGAAAATCTCGCGGAGGCGGGCTTCGGACGTGCTGAACGAGAGGTTGCCGACGTAAATCTTCACGATGCTTGATCCTGACTGCCCGAGAGACTTTTGAAACCGGAGCGCGTTGACTCGGGCAGGAGCAAGCGTCGGCCGACCATGGAAACCCGGCGTGAAACACTTCGGCCGAGAGCCTTGGACAGGGGGAATGGTAGCAAGGGGGGCGGGGGGAGTCCAATGGGGGTGAAGTTGGGCCGGTTGGGCGGGGAAGGAGCAGGGGAGGCGGGTAGGCTTGGGTCATGACACGTGCTCGGAATGTGCTGGGGACGCCGCTGAAGCCCTGCTCGATGGACCCGTTGACGGGGTTTTACCGCAATGGGTGTTGCGACACGGGGGAGGGGGACGCGGGGGTGCATGTCGTGTGCGTGGTGGTGACGGAGGGGTTCCTGGAGTTCTCGCGGTCGCGGGGGAATGACCTCTCGACGCCGGTGCCGGAGTATGAGTTTCCGGGATTGAATGATGGCGACCGGTGGTGCCTGTGCGCGGCGAGGTGGCGGGAGGCGCTGGAGGCGGGGGCGGCGCCTCGGGTGGTGCTGGAGAGCACGCACATGTCGGCGCTGGAGTTCGTGGATCTGGAGGATCTGGTTCGGTACGCGGTGGATGCGCCGGCGGGGCGGGCGGGGGCGCGGGACGAGTAGGAAATCGCGCGGGTGGCTCCGGTTGAGCGTGACGCTTGTGGGCGCGGGCTTTTGGAGCGTGGGCTATCGCTGGCGTGATCGCTGGCGGGAATCGTCGGCCTGCGGGGCGCAGGCCGCTACATGTGGAATGCAACGGGCCTCGTCAGGGCTTCAAGCGGCCGGCGGTGATGGCTTTGAGTTCGGCGAGGAAGGCGTCGGCGCGGGCGCGGCGGGCGTGATCTTGGCGGGCGGCGTCGGTGAGGTAGCGGGTGCCTTTGATTTCGGAGTTCTGGAGGGAGTCGGCCCAGGCGCGGAGTTGGCGGGAGATGTTTTCGGCCTGAGATTTCAAATTTGAAATTTCGGTAGTGGGTCCCTTTGAAATCCGGCCCACTTGACCGGCCAGCGTACCGCGTCATACTCAGGCTATGCCAAAGCGGTCAAGCAAGCGTAAGCCCGAAGACGAGAACCAAGCCGCGTTCAGGATGGTGCGGGAGTCGTTGGGCGAGCAACCGGCCGACGAGACGCCCAAGAAGGCTAAGAATCCCGCCGCCGTCTCTTTGGGGCGCCTGGGCGGTCTGAAGGGCGGGAAGGCGAGGGCGGCAAAGCTTTCCGAGAAGAGGAAGATCGAGATTGCGAAGCGGGCCGCTCGGGCGCGTTGGTCGAAGCGACAAGATCCTGCATGAACAGCCCCGGCGCAACGTCCGGAAGGTCTTTGGCGGTCATGCACGTGGACGCCAATTCCAAACACTGAGCGTCGCCCGTAAAGAAGATTGATGCTCCTGATGCTTTCGCGGAAGCGATGATGAGCGTGTCCGCTTTCAGCCTCGCGCGAGTGTGCGGCTGCGATGTTTTGCCGATTCCACGCATCGGCTTCCCGATTTGAAATAGCCGCGCTGCTTCAGACACGCAACTCACATCGAACGGCTGAATCAAAAATTGACCAGAAATCTCAGCGACAATGCCATCGTGCAACACCGGATCTG
>DASZQL010000179.1:0-4245 GCA_035549675.1 Phycisphaerales bacterium
GCGTATTCACGAGCTTCAGAGGCAGTCAACGCACCGACGAGGGCTCATCGTCGGGTGTGTCCTTCGAGATGTCTGGGGCAGTGGCCGGGGCTTTCGGCAAGGCCAAAGGGACCGAAGATTTCTCGAAGGAAACACTCGCCCGCCGCATGTACGGGGATGCGGCGGACGCGATCGTCGAGGCGGAGCGGTCGTCGAACGAGCCGGTGAAGTCGTCGTCGGGTTCGTCGCGGGGCGAGCGTTCCGGGGGCAGCGGGCGGGCGAATCGGAACAACAACGGCGGGAATCGTCCCGCGGCGAAACCGGTCGATGTGCCGCCGGCGCTGTCGGACGACGACATCGCGAAGATGGACCGGGCGGCGGCGACGAAGGCGTGGAGCGAGCGGAAGAAGATCGCGGCGCAGCCGGGGGTGGATGCCGCGGCGAAGGATCGTCTGAAGTCGGAGGTGGACAAGCTTCGGGCGCGGATGGACGCGACGCGGAAGCCATCGGGCGAGAGCGCGGGGGGTGGCTCGTGAAGCGTCTATGGGAGAAGTTCAAATCATTGCCGCGTTCGGTGCGCTGGCTGGCGTTCTTTCTGATCGCGCTGGTGGTGCCGTACTTCCTGATTGTCGAGCCGGTGATGGATCGCTCGAGTGATCTGTCGTCGCAGGCGGATCAGCTGCAGAGCTCGCTCAAGCGGTCGGCGGATCGGGCGGCGCGCGCGGAATCGGCGGGGCAATCGCTGGCGCTGGGGCAGACGCGATTCGGCGCGATCAAGTTCCCGGGCGACTCCAAGCAGATCGAGGCGCTGAACGAGCGCATCCAGGAGATCTTCGATGCGCACCCGGTGAGCTCGATGACTCAGAAGTCGTTACCTCCGGCGTTGATCGGCAAGGACGTGATGGCGGGTGTGCTCAAAGAGGGCGAGCAGCTCCAGCGCGTGCAGGTGCAGTTGACGTTTGAGACCACGCCCGACTCGGCGATGGCGATCATCGCCGATCTGGAGCGGGCGCCGGAGGTGTATGTCATCGGGCGCACGGTGCTCCGCAAGCTCGAGAAGGATGGCAAGCGGCTTGTCACGGCGCAGTTGTATGTGGAGACATGGATTGTGACGCCGAAGGGAGGCGCGAAGGCGTGATGGCCGCGGCTCCTCAACCATCGTCAATGCCGCCGCCGGTCTCAGACCCCAAGGCGGTCGCGCGCTATCTCGGCTGGTGGGGCTGCGGCGCGCTGGTCGTGATACTTGTGGCGCTGTGGGCGATCGGGCGGCAGGTGCCCGCGCTCGTCGGGGCCGTTTTTCTGCCGCGCAGCGTCGCGGCGGAGGCGGTCGAAAAATCGGCGGAGCGGAGCGAGCAGTTCAAGCAGGCGATCGATGCGAACCTGGCGCAGGTCAACGGGCGGTCGATGTTCTATGTGCCCGGCGCGCCGCGCGCGGTTGCGAAGGTCGAGGAGAAGAAGGACGACAAGCCTTCGACCCCGAGCTCCTACGGCGGGCCGCGCATCATCGCGATGATCAACAACAAGGTGTGGTTCGACGACGCGACGTCGATGAAGGTCGGCGAGGGCGAGAAGAGCGAAATGAAAGTGGTGGCGATCTCGACGCCCTGGAGCGCGCGGATCGCGTGGCGGGGCGTGGAGTTCGACGTGCCGCTCTTCGACCGGACGACGGAGAAGTTCCTCGACCTGCCGCCGAAGAAGGAGCCGCCCGCGGCTGAGCCGGCGCCAACGCCGCCGGCCGCGCCGCCGGTCACCGATCCGGTCGCGGAGCCCGCGAATCCGGACGCCGAGAAGCCATCGGAATCCAAGCCAGAGCCCAAGGCGCCGGAGTCGAATCCCGCGCCGACACAGAGCGACCCCGCCGCGGAGCCATCGCGGCCTCAGGTCCTGAGGGAACCAGAATGAGGCGAGTGAACCCCTGGGGGCAGATGTTGATCGGCATCGTGGTGCTGGCGCTGGTCGCGGCGTGGACCACGACGGCGCTGTCGCGCCAGGAAGCCGAGCCGCAGCCCGCCCAGCCGCAGCAGCAGGAAGAACAGCACCAGGAGCAGGGCCAGCCGGAACAGCCGCCCGAGCAGCCGAGCGAAACGCCGCCCGCGCAGGAGGCACAGCCGCCGGCGCCACCCGCGACGCCGCCCGACGCCGAAAAGCCGAAGGCCCCGACCGCCGAGCCGACGGAGACTCTCGCGGCGCCGGTGGTTGAAAGGGTGATTGCCCCTGCGACCACGCCCGCGCCGGCTGATGAGCCCGAGCCGGTTTTGGACGCGATGGGCCGGCGCGTCAGCAGTAACAAGACGACCAAGCTCGCGTTCAAGAACACGACGCTCGAGCAGGTGATCCCGTTCATCGTGGAGGCGACCGGGAAGGTCGTTCTGCCTCAGCAGGAAGTGATGAACCGCAAGATCACGATCCTGAACGACAAGCCCATCCCGCAGAGCATCGCGCTCGACATGGTGATGCTCGCGCTGCAGCAGGCGGGCATCGGCGTCGTGGAGTCGAAGGACCTGATCCTGTTGCGCGACATCGCCGAGATCAACCGTCAGGACGTGCCCGTCATCGGCCCGGATGAATCCGTGCTCAACCGCACCGATCTCGGCACCATCGCCGAGAAGGTCTACACGTTCAATAACGGGTCGGTGGGCAACCTTGAATCGTCCCTCAAGAGCTCGATCCCCGACTATGCCAACCTGTTCGTGGACAAGGACTCCAACCAGGTCGTCGTCCGCGGCAACATCGGCCTGCTGCAGCGCTTCGAGCGCCTCGTCGAATCCCTCGACCGCCCCGGGAGCGCCGCTCTCACGACGGAGACGTTCCGCCTTCGTTACGCCGATGCGGATCAGATCGCGACGAACATCCGCGACCTCTTCGACCCCGGCCGTACCCAGCAGAACCAGTTCGGCGGCCAGAACAACTTTCCCCGCTTCTTCCCCGGCATCGGCGGATTGGGCGGCGGCGGCGGAGGTCAAGGAGGCGGCGGTCAGGGTGGCGGAGGAGGACGCCAGGGAGGCGGAGGAGGAGGCGGTGGGCAGGGAGGCGGTGGCGGCGGGCAGCAGGGAGGCGGAGGGGGCGGCAATGCTTCCACTTCGGCGAACCTTCGTGTCACCGCCAACAAGCAGCAGAACAGCGTGACTGTGCTCGCGGAGAAGGGCGTGCTGGATCAGATTCGCGAGCAGATCGCAACAGTGTGGGACCAGCCGATCGATAAGGATGTTGTCGCCCCGAAGATCTACGACCTGAAGAACTCGGACCCGGTGAAGGTTGAGGCGCTGCTCGAAGGGCTCTTTGGCTCGCCCTCGAATACGGCGAACTCGCAAGCGCAGGGGGTCGGGCGGCTCACTGGTCAGTTCTCGTTCAAGGCCATCCCGGAGGCGGGCCGGATCGCGGTCCTGTCGAAGTCCGTCGAGAACCTGTATGTGATTGACCAGATCATCGAGGGCGTGGACCAGCCGCAGACGGCGGGGATCCCGCAGATCGTGCCCTTGAAGCACGCGAACTCGGAAGAACTCGCGGAGCAGCTCAACGCGCTGCTGTCGCAGGAGGGCACGCTCGCGTCGGTGCAACGGTCGGAGAGCGGGCTGTCGGAGTCCGCGGCGTCGATCAGCCCCTTTGCGCAGCAGCAGCAGACGGGGACGAATGGCACGACGGGGACGACCGACACCACGGCGAACAACGCGGCGACGAACGCGATCACGTTCTGGTGGCAGCGTGCGCGGCCGCCGACGGACAATCGCGGGTCGTCGAACCTGGTGTCGAAGATCCGTATCGTGCCGGTGTGGAGGCAGAACGCGGTGATGGTGCTCGCGCCGCCGGAGTACCAGATGCCGGTGGTGAACCTGATCAAGGATCTTGATCGTCCCGGGCGGCAGGTGCTGATCTCGGCGGTCGTGGCCGAGATTTCGATGGACGATTCGACGGCGCTGGGCATCCGGTTCTCGAGCTCGACGATCACGCCGACGAACCCGGACAACTCGATCTCGCTGGGAACATCCAGCACGAACACGAAGAACAACTTCCTGCCAGGGTTGTTCGATACGTCGGTGCTCAACGCGAACATGAACCTGAACTTCCTGTTCCAGGCGTTGGCGCAGAAGACGGCGATCAACATCCTGTCGGAGCCCAAGATCTTCACGAGCGACAACCAGGAAGCGGAGTTCTTCGACGGTCAGGACATCCCGTTCATCACCGATTCGCAGACGAACACGGTCGGCAACCTCGTGCAGTCGTTCGACTACCGGGCGGTGGGCATCGTGCTGCGGATCCGGCCTCGCA
>DASZQL010000180.1:0-1885 GCA_035549675.1 Phycisphaerales bacterium
CGTTGACGATACGTCCCCGGCCACTCCTCCTGTCGACAACACGCCGGTCCAAGGGCACCCCGGCGTGTCGCGGAAACATACCGACGCCTGTTTGGTGACGCAACCAATCCCCGGTTCCCCGCATCGGGGACATGACCTTGCGGACCACCCGGGCCCAACCGCACAGACGCTACCCTCCCCCCGTGGGACGCTCGCTCTTCACTCAAGATGAAGCCCCCCTGACCGGCCGATACGCGAAGGTCGTTCTCGAACGGGGAATCGACGACCCCGACGGGCTGACCTATGCCATCCCGGTCTCGATGCGCGAGGTGGAGGTCGGCCAGCGCGTTACCGCCCCGCTCGGCCGGGGTAATCGCCCGGTCCCGGGCTACGTCGTGGAGATCGTCACCCAGCCGGGCCTGGATCCCGACCGAATAAAGCCCCTCGCCTCACGGGCCGGGTCATCGCTCCCGGCGCCGCTCGTCCAACTCGCGCGCTGGATGGCCCGGTATTACTGCTGCCCGATTGGAATGGTTCTCGCCACGATGGTCCCCGCCGCGGTGAAGCACCGGACGGGGCTGGTGAAAAGGACACTGCTTCAGCGCGTAGCGGGCGGCGTCAATCCGGACGAACTCACACCCGCGACCCGGAAAGCCGCTGACGCGCTGGCGACGATCGTGCCATCTGATTTCCCACTCGCCGCTCGCGATCTCGCGGCGAAACTCGGCGCGAAGACCGTCGCCGTGGTCAACCGGCTCGTGAAAGCGGGCCTGCTCACACCCATCGAGACACGAGAAGTGCGGGTGTCGCGTTCATCCTGGGCCGAGGTGCCCCTGGATCATCACTCGCGCCCCGCTCCAACGGCCGCGCAGCGAAAGGCGATCGAGTCAATCGCGGGCGCCGCAGGCCGCTTCGCCCCCTTCGTCCTCTTCGGCGTGACCGGCTCCGGCAAGACCGAGGTCTACCTCGGCGCGATCGAGAGGGTGCTGGCGCGAGGCGAAGGCGCGATCGTGCTCGTCCCGGAGATCAGCCTCACACCCCAGACAGCCGGGCGGTTCCTGGCGCGATTCGGCGCGGAGAGCGTTGCGATCCTCCACTCCGGCCTCACGCAATCCCAACGCCACGACGCCTGGTCCCGCGTCGCCCGCGGCGAGGCCCGCATCGTCGTCGGCGCGCGCTCCGCCGTCTTCGCCCCCTTCGAGACCGCCAAGATCAAACTCGGCCTGATCGTCGTCGACGAAGAGCACGACCACTCCTACAAACAAGACCAGTTGCCGCGGTATCACGCGCGGGACGTGGCGATCAAGCGGGCGCAGCTCGAAGGGTGCCCGGTCGTGCTGGGGTCGGCGACGCCGTCGCTCGAATCGTGGCTGAACGCGACGGGGCCGGGCGGTGGGGGGGCGGCGGAGAGCGAGCATCCCGCCCATCGCTTCACGCTCCTCGAACTCCCCGACCGCGTCGGCGGCGGCACGCTTCCACGCGTGGACATCGTGGACATCGCCGAGGAGCGCCGCGAACGCCCGCGCTCGGACCGCCTCCAACACTCAGTCGGGCCGAAGCTGGAGCTGGCCCTCGAACGCACCCTCGAACGAGGCGGGCAAGCAATCTTGCTCCTGAACCGCCGCGGCTTCTCCAGCTACATCTGTTGCGTCGACGCCACCTGCGGCTGGTACATGACCTGCGACCATTGCGACGTCACAGTGGTGTTCCACAAGAAGCAGTCGCGATTCGGGGGTCCGGTGAAGCGCGAGGGTTTCGTGCGGTGCCATCACTGCCTCGCGCAGCAGAAGCTCCCCGAACTCTGCCCGCGCTGCTCCAAGCGCATCAACACCTTCGGCTTCGGCACCCAGCGCCTCGAAGAGGAGCTCGAACGCAAGTTCCCCGCGCTCCGAATCGGCTCGACCAT
>DASZQL010000181.1:0-2898 GCA_035549675.1 Phycisphaerales bacterium
AGGAGGCCGGTGTCCTTGCACGCGAGCTTGATGTCGGTCAGTTCGCGGAAGTCCTTCCCGGAGTCGAAGGCGATGGACGCCTCGCCGCGCTCGTTGCGCTCGGTCTGGTGAAGGACGATGCCGAAGCCGGCGGAGCAGTCGGAGAAGGCGGGGCAGAAGATGGGCACGCGCTTGAGGTGGCACGTCTTGACGATCGACTCATTCTTGGGGTGCTTGCGGGCGAGATAGGCGCCCATGCCGTCGATGAGCTCGCGGCTCGAGTACGCGCCGGGCTCGAACGTGTCGAAGATTTTCTTAGTCGTGTCGTCGCAGTCGCGGAGGTCGTCCTCGTTGATGTACGTGTCGTAGATGCGGTCGATCATGAGGTTGCGGAGGGTGACGTCATCGACGGGCGGCGCTTCGGGCGAGCCGGGGGCGATGTAGTGCTTGAAGCCGAGACCCTCGAAGAAGTCCTGGTCCACGATGTTCGCGCCGGTCGAGACGATGGCGTCCACCATGTTGTTCTCGATGAGCGTGATGAGGGCGCGCTTGAGGCCGGCGCTGATGAGCGAGCCGGCGAGCGTCAGGATCACGGCGCACTCGCGGTCCTTGAGCATCATCGAATAGATGTCGGCCGCCTGCGCGAGGGTGCGGCTCGTGTAGGCCATCTCGCGGTAGCTGTCGATGATGGGCCGGGCGTCGAAGGCGGTGATGTCGATGTGCTCGACCGGGCGGGAGAGGAGCTCTTTTTTGGTCCACTTGCCGTTGGGCATGGTCTGATCCTCCGGCCGATCCCCCCACAGGCCGAGCTGGGCGTGCGCTCCCGGGGTGGGGGAGCGATGGAAGATCGAACATCGTATGACGAGGCGAGTTCGAATACCACGGTTGCTCCCAAGAATTTGAGGCGCTGACGCAGAGGGGCGTGCCGCCCCTCTGCAACTCCCCTGCTCGGAACACAGACAGAGAGCCGGCTGAAGCCGCTACACTGCCGGCCATGACGCTGGTGCTTGCCGAGTCCGGGCTGACGCCGTACCTCCCGATCGGGATTCTCCTGATGATGGCGATCGTGTTCGCGCTGGCGAACGCGGTGCTGACGCGTGCGATCGGGCCGGCGCGCGACGGCGCGGTCAAGGCCATGACGTACGAGTCGGGCATGACGCCCATCGGCACCGCCCGAAAGCGGTTCAATGTCCGGTTCTACATCATCGCCATGACGTTCCTCGTCTTCGACGTCGAGGTGATCTTCCTCTACCCGTGGGCCGCGACGTACTCCAACATCAACCCGGCGACACCCGAAGGGGCCGTGTTCCTGGGGCGGGTCCTTTTCTTCATGGCGACTACAGTGATCGCGTATGTCTACGGGTACCGCAAAGGTGTTTTCCGCTTCGACTGAGCCTCCCGCTCTCGCCCATTCCGCCGCGCTGCCGTCGCGGCGGGTCGTTACAACCAAGGAACGAGTCGCTGCAGGATTGATCGCGGCGGCGATGCTGGCGCTGCTGCTCACGGCCCGGTGGGTGGAACCATCGCCCAAAGGGCATGGGTCGCATACCCAACTATTGCTTCAACCCTGCCTGTGGGCCGCGTACTTCAACAAGCCCTGCCCGACCTGCGGCATGACGACCGCCTTTGCCTACGCCGCTCGCGGCAACCTCCTTCAGTCGTTCCTGACCCAGCCCTTCGGCATGGTGCTGGCGGTTTCGAGTGCCGCGATCTTCTGGATCGCGCTCTTTGTCACCGTGACCGGCTCAACGTTGGCACGGGCGATGTCTGGATGGGTCGGATCGCGGGCCCTGTGGCTGATGCTCGCCGGGCTTCTGGCAGGATGGGCATGGAAACTCGCCACCTGGACGGGGTACTAATCCCGACTGGCAATGGGGAACCCGATCGGAGAGAATCCATCCAACTGGTCGGGACGGGGAGGGGTGTGTTGGAGCAGCGCGTGCGGAACCCCGCGGAAGACAATCGGGGACGGTGGGTGTGGCGTCTGGCGGGATTGATCCTGGCCGGGGCTGTGCTTGCGCCCATGGCGGGGTGCTGGATCCCGCTCGCGATCGGCGGGATGGTCGAGTCCTACAAAAAGGACTCGACGCACTCGGTGGAGGGGGAATACACAGGGCTTCGGGGGAAGACCTATGCCATCCTGGTCATGACCGATCGCATCATCCTGGGGAACTTCCCGACGATCATCGGCCGCTTCGCGGCGCAGGCCACGGACCGGCTTACCTCAGAAAATGCCAAGATCGGCGCGACCGGCGCCGTCCCCGCGGCGTGGGTCATGGAGTTCCAGCTCGCGAACCCGGCGTGGACGAGCTGGACCTACGACCGGATCATGGACGAGCTCGGCGTCGAGCGGCTGGTCGTCATCGACATCACCGAGTACCGGCTGCAGGAGCCGGGGAACTCGTACCTGTGGGACGGCGTGACCTCGGCGCGCGTCGGCGTGGTCGAGAAGGAAGCCTCGATCCCGGGCGAGTTCGATTTCAAGAAAGACGTACGCGTCGCGTTCCCGAACAAGAAGGGCATCGGGCCGCAGGACATGAGCCGCGAGGTCGTGCAGGGTCAGTTGGACCGTCGCCTGCTCGACCGCGTGACGTGGCTCTTCTATGAGCACCAGGAGCCGTACTACCCGGAATATTGATGCCGACGCCGCCCGTGCTGATTTCGAGCGTGATTGCCGCGAGGAGAAATGTCCGTCGCTGGTCGGCCCGCGCCGCGGCGGGGGTGCTCCTGCTGGGCCTGCTCGGCGCGGGCACGGCATGCGACTACATCGCGGCGGGGATGTACGTCCTCGAAGGGCCGCCCAAAATCAACGCGATCGCGGAACTGCCGCAGGGCCGGTCGCTCGTAGTGTTCATCGACGATCCGCAGAGCCGGTTGCCCAGACGAACGGTGCGGGAACTGGCGGGCAAGGCGGCGGAA
>DASZQL010000182.1:0-9057 GCA_035549675.1 Phycisphaerales bacterium
CCGCCACGTCGAGGTCCAGGTGCTGGGCGACAAGCACGGCCACGCGGTGCACCTCTACGAGCGCGACTGCTCGATGCAGCGCCGGCACCAGAAGATCATCGAGGAAGCGCCCGGGCCGGGGATCGATGCCCGCAAGCGCGAAGAGGTCTGCAAGTCGGCGGCGCGGCTGATCAAGTCGGCGAAGTACGCCGGGGCCGCGACGGTCGAGTTCCTGATGGACGACAAGCAGAACTTCTACCTGCTCGAGGTGAACACGCGCGTGCAGGTGGAGCACCCGGTGACGGAGCTCATCACGGGCATCGACATCGTGCAGACGATGATCCGGGTCGCTGCGGGCGAGAAGCTGCCCTTCGACCAGAAGGACATCGTCATCAAGGGCCACGCGATCGAGTGCCGCATCAACGCGGAAGACCCCGCGCGGAACTTCGCGCCGTGCCCGGGCTTGCTCTCGACGTTCGAGGTGCCGGGCGGCCCGGGCGTGCGGGTGGACACGCACTGCGTGCCGGGGCACCGCGTGCCACCGAACTACGACTCGATGATCGGGAAGCTGCTGGTCCACGCCGACGACCGCGAGGCGGCGATCAACCGCATGGCGCGGGCGCTGCGGGAGTTCCGCGTGGAGCCGATCAAGACGACGATCGGGCTGCACCGGGAGTTGATGAATGACGCGGCGTTCCGGCGCGGGGGAGTGGATATTCACTATCTCGAGCGGCTTTTGAAGAAATGAGACGGTGAGACGGTGAGGCGGTGAAGGCGTGAGGCGTGAAGGCGTGAGGGCGTGAGGGCGATTGGGGGGGCATGATGCATGATCACGATGGTGATGGGCGATGGTGTGCGGCTTGGGAACAAGCTGTACGCGCGCGCGGCGGTGCATGCGTGGTGCATCGAGGAGCGGGAGAAGCACTACTCGCTCAAAGCTGCGAGTCGTGGCACACGGGACCGGCCGCGCGGGGCGTTGACATTTATTGATCCGGGGTTTCATCCGTACGCGCAGCACTATGTCGGGCTTCGGGGGAATCTGCTGGCTTCGCCGGATCACTCGCTCGGGGTGGGCGAGTTTGTGATGGATCGGTGCCGGGCGGGGCGGTTGTTCTGGTGGTTGACGCGCGGGGCGGGGCGGTTTGGATTGCTGGGCGGGAAGTTGTCGCCGGGGCGCGGGGAGCCGATGCCGCGGATGCTGCCGCCGAGCGGGGAGTGGCCGGTTGCGGGGACGCACTCGGCACGGAGTGCCGGGCCACCTCGTACGCGCTGGGTGATGATGCGTTTCGGGATCGCGAACCCGGTGGGGCTGATGAAGCATCGGGGCGAGGTGCTGCGGGGATTGCAGCCGTTGCCGGAGATTGTGGAGGATGCGCGGCGGTTCGCGGCGGAGCAGCCGGCTGATCGGATCGTGATCGGCGTGCATGTGCGGCACACGGATTACCGCGAGCGGCTTGGGGGGCACTTGTTTGTGCCACTGGAGCGGACCGTTGAAGCGATGGGGGAGTTGCGGGCGGCATTGATGCGCGGAACGTCTCTCTCCTCGGCGGCGGAGGGGAATCGAGACGAGAATAGAAGAGTCGGGCCCGAGAAAGACAGAAGCCCTCACCCCGGCCCTCTCCCAGAGGGAGAAGGAGCAAAGCCGGCGGAGCCTCGGTTTGTGATTTTCAGCGATGAGAAGCGGTCGGCGAGCGAGTTCCCGGGGTTTGATGTCGAGATTTCGCGCGGGAATGGGATGCAGGACTTGTACCGGATGAGCACGCTGCCGCTGGTGATCGGGCCGCTGAGCTCGTTCAGTTTGTGGGCGGCGTACCACGGGGGCGGGCTCGCGTGGCATCTCACGGGGCGGCCTGAGGGGATGGAGCTTTATGGGTGGTTTCTGAAAGGGATGCCTGCGACGACGCGCGCGGAGAACGCGGCGCGGTGGGTCAATCGCTTGCGCGAGATGAACCTCATCGGCGCGATGCCCGATCGATGGGGCGGCAACGATGCGCGATATCGGGGGGCGCTAGATGGGATCGCGGAGCCACTGTAGCTCCCGGCAGCGGCGCATCATGGCTTCATCGTCGCGGCGGACGAAGAGCTTGTTCCAGCCGATGGACTGCACGGCGACATAGCCGCGGGAGGCGAGGTGGTTCATGAGCTCGGGGCGGCGGCCGGGGGGATATTCCTCGACCATGAGGGCGCGGGGCTTCCAGCGCTCGAGGTCGAAGCCGTCGAAGAGATCCATCTCGTGACCCTCGACGTCGATGACGGCGAAGTCGACGGACTGGGGATTGAGTGATGCGAGGG
Source organism: Phycisphaerales bacterium (assembly GCA_035549675.1). Classification (GTDB taxonomy): domain Bacteria; phylum Planctomycetota; class Phycisphaerae; order Phycisphaerales; family UBA1924; genus DASZQL01. The sequence continues at coordinate 2,272 of DASZQL010000182.1, forward strand.
CGTCGTCCATCGTTGACACCGGGATGTCGCGGACGACGGTCTTGTCGCTGAGCGTGACCTGCTTGGGCGGGTTGCGGCCGGCGACATACGAGCGGGTGGCGTTTTGGTGGCGGTCGCCGGTGACGACCTCGGCGAACTTGATGGTGCCTGAGCTGCCGCGCTTGCTCATGACGGCCTGGACCACGGTGCTGCCGGAGCGGAGCTTGCGGGCCATCTCCGAGGTGCGGGGGACGGGCTCGACGAGGAGGCCGGTCCAGCCGATGGCCTCGAAGGCGTAGGTGACGGAGCCATGGAAGCCATCATGGGCGCCGCACTCGATGAAGAAGCCGTCGGGCTTGGCATCGAAGAGCTGGTAGAGGAGAAGGTCCTCGCCGAACTCGGAGAGAAACTCGATGGGGCGGACGGGGCGGCGGCCGACCTGGGCGAGCTGGCGCTGGGCGTGCTCGGAGAACTGCCAACGGTGCATCTGGCTGGAGGCGCGGGAGGCGATGTCGAGCATGAGAATGCGGCGGCGGAGGAGGCGGTAGCGCTTTTCGAGGATCACGAGCGCGACGACGGCCGTGACCAGGGCGGCGATGGAAAGGGCGAGGGCGGTCGAGAGCATCGGGGCAGCATAACGGCAAGGGGTCCGAAGCGGGGCGAGCGGAAGCGCCGGAAGTGCCGGGGAACGAGCGCTGAGAGTGGACGTGGGAGCAAAGCGGCACCGCGTGCTGGCGATACGCCGCGGGGGGGATGGGTCGGCGGGATTGGGCTTGACAGGTTATTATTATGTGATATCTTTATCACGTATTGAGATTGAGACGGTTCCATCCCGGGGTGCGGCTACGGACGGGCTCGACGGCGTGTTCCGGGCGATCGCCAGCTCGGCGCGTCGGGAGATGCTGGATCTCTTGCGGGAGCAGGCTCGGACGACGGGGGAGCTGGTGATGGCGTTCCCGGGATTGTCGCGGTTCGCGGTGATGCAGCACCTCAGGGTGCTGGAGCGGGCGGGGCTCGTGGTCTCCCACTACGAGGGGCGGGTGCGGGTGAATCAGTTGAATGTGGTGCCGATCCGGCGCGTCTATGAGCGGTGGGTGACGAAGTATGAGGGGCACTGGGCGGGGGCGCTCATTGCTTTGAAGGAGCAGTTGGAAGAGGGATTCGGCGCGGAGACGCGGGGTTCGCAGAGGAAGAAGGATGCTGGGAGACCGAAGGGGATTGAACGCAGAGGCAGAGGGAGCAAGGCGGAGAGTTGAGATTGAAAATTTGAAATTTCAAATTTGAAATTTTCGAAATAAAGCCTCGGATTCGAAAGCTTGGATCGGAGGAGCGGGTCTGACTGCTGAGTGCTAATCGCTAGTCGCTTGAACTGCTTGGAGGTGTGGCATGCCGGATCGTGTTTTCACGATTGACATCAACGTCCCGATCCAGCGAGTGTGGGACGAGATCACGACGCCGGGGCGGGTGTGCCGGCCGATGTTCGACACGATTCTCGATGGCATGATGACGCCCGGCGGCAAGATGCGGTACCGGAGCGCTAACGGGAAGTTCGTGTTCATTCTCGGCGAGGTGCGGGAAACCGTGCCGCCGCAGGGCGGGCAGGCGCGGCTGGTCCATACGTTCAAGTTCACGCACCTGCCGGATGACTATTCGCTTGTGACGTGGGAGCTGTCGTCGATCGCGGGGGGGACGCGCGTGAAGCTGGTGCACCAGTTCGCGAGCGAGAACAAAACCTACAACATGGTCCAGAAGGGCTGGAACACGATCCTCGGGAACTTCAAGGCGGTGCTGGAGACGGGAAACCTGCCGCTGGGTCAGCGGATCCAATATGGGATGATGCACGCGATGAGTTTCATGACGCCGAAGGCGATGCGAGTGGAGAATGTGAGGGAATAGTGAGTGTTCACCGCGGAGAGCGCGGAGAAGGCATTCACCGCAGAGGCGCAGAGGACGCAGAGAAGGAACGAGGCAAAGGGCAAAGATGCTTTGAACGCAGAGGAAGACAGAACGAGACGGAGATGATGTTGTGGTGGCGCTGATATTGAACCGGGTCGAGGAGTGGGCGGCAAGGAGTCGTGCGATGAAGCGGATGGCGTGGCTGGTGATGGCGGCGGGTGTGATTGGCGTGGTATTCAGCGGCGCTGCGCCGGCGCGGGGCGGTGACGCGAAGAGCGCGAATGGGAGTGCCGCGGCGGGGAACGGGGGCAGTGGGGTGGCGACGTTGCCGTCCACTGTTGTGGATGCGGAGCGGGTGATCCGTGCGGAAGTGATCGTGCAGGCGCCGGTGGCGGAGGTCTGGAAAGCGTGGACGACGAGCGAAGGTGTGAAGAGCTTTCTCGAGCGGCCGTGCGAGATCGATTGCCGCGTGGGCGGGAAGTATGAGATTTACTTCGGGGGCGATGAGGCGCCGGCGGGCCTGCGCGGGAGCGAAGGGTGCACGGTGCTGGCGTACGCGCCGGAGCGCATGGTGAGCTTCACGTGGAACGCGCCGCCGAAGTTCGCGAGCGTGCGGAACGGGGCGGAGCGGACGATGGTGGTGGTGGAGATGCGTCCGATCACGGCGATGCACACGAAGGTGACGCTGGTGCACCACGGATGGCCTCGGAAGGATGCGTCGCTGGCGAACATCGACGAATGGAACGGCACGTTCGAGTATTTCAAGAACGCGTGGCCGAGCGTGATGAAGGCGCTGGGGGAGCGGTTCAAGCCGAAGGAGGGGGAGGCGTGCGACTACAGCGCGGGGTGGGTCTACATGATCGTGGACCTGTCGCGCCCGGATCTGATCCAGACGCTCACCGAAGAGGAAAAGAAGATTCTCGGCGCGCACGCGGCGTACATCCGCGATCAGTCGCTCGCGGGCGTCGTCACCGCGGCGGGGCCGTGCACCGACGGCAAGGGGCCGGGAATTGTCGTGTTCCACGCGAAGGATGAGGCCAGCGCGCGAGCGATCATGGAGGGCGATCCGGCGGTGAAGAACGGGCTGTTCAAGACGGAGCTGCACCCGATGCGGCTGGCGTTCGTGAGCGGGCGGGATGCGAACTGAAAAGCATTCACCGCAGAGGCGCCGAGAACGCAGAGAAAGAGTGAAACAGGACGACCGGAAACAGATTGAACTCAGAGGAAGACAGACGGCCCCAGAGACAAGGTGCAGGATGGTTTGAGTTGCGGGAATGAGGGATTGAACGAATCGTGGTGTGTGGTCACACGGTCTCAAGGATTCTGAATATGAACAATGAGGATGAACAGGGTCGGAAGGTGCCCGGGCGGCGGTTTCTGATCGCCGGCGGGATCATCATGATCCTGCAGGGGCTGGCCCACACGATGGCTCATATCCTGCAGGAGCCGCCCCCGGCGAACGAGGAGGAGGCGCAGCTCCGGCATCTGATGGACACGCACGTGTTCGAGCTGCTTCGCGTCAAGTTCACCATGTCGAGCATCCTCAACGGATTCAGCTTCTGCTTTGTCGTCTTCAGCGTTCTGGCGGGGGTGTTGGCGATCGGAGCGGCGATCCGACAGGCGAATGATCGTTGCGCGGTGCGAGGGGTGAGCTGGTGGTGTGTCGTTGCGTCCGGGGCGATCCTGGGGCTTTCGGTGCTGTATTTCCCGCCGCCGCCGATGATGTTTTCCGGGCCGGCGCTGGCGCTGTTCCTGGTGGCGGCGCTGCGGGCGACGGCGGCGAGGGGATGCGGCGATGAATGCGTGACCGGGTAAAGCGTTACGGGCGGCTCAAAGCCGTCGCCCGGAGTGGCACGATATTCTGCGCAGATGCGCGGCATGGTCCCACATACCAACACGGCGAACTGGCCGACGATCGCGCCGGACCGGTTCGTGTCGACGTTTCGGACGGATTCACCCGAGGGGTGCGCGGTGGCGCTGCTGGGGTTGCCGGATGACACGGGCGTGCGGCTGAACAATGGGCGGGCGGGGGCGGCGCACGGGCCCGCGGCGTTCCGGGCGGCTCTCGCGCGGTACGGGACGGCGTTCGATGCGGGGCACCGGCGGGCGATCCCGGTCAATGTGTTTGATGCCGGGGATGTGATGCCCTCGGGAGGGAGCGGGCGGACGCCGGGGGAGGCCGAGCTGCACGAGACGCATCGGCGCGTGACGGACGCGTGCGCGGCGCTGCACCAGCTTGGGCTGACCGTGGTGTGCGTGGGGGGCGGGCATGATCTCACCTTCCCGGCGGTCCGGGCGATGGCGGGGCATGCCGCGGGGATGGTCGGGGGGATCAACTTTGATGCGCACCTGGATGTCCGCGAGACGGTGGGGAGCGGGATGCCGTACCGGGCGCTCATCGAGGGAGGCTTTCTCGACGGGAAGCGGTTCGTCGAGTACGGGATTTCGCGTTTCGCGAGCGTGCGCGAGCACGTGGAGTTCCTGCTGCTGCGGCACGCGACGATCGTGACGAACGATGAAGCGCGGGCGGATGAGGCGGGGTCGGTTGAGCGCGCGTTGGCGGCGGCGCGCGGAGATGACGCGGCATCGCCGATGTTCGTGTCGATCGATCTGGATGGGATCGACGGCGCGAGCGCGCCGGGTGTCTCGGCGGTGAACCCGGCGGGACTCAGCGTGCATCACGCGGCGGCGATGGCGGGGGCGGCGGGGCGCGAGCCGCGCGTGAGGCACTTCGACATCATGGAGCTGAACCCGGTGCACGATGATCCGGCATGGGATGCGAAAGCACAGACGCCGGGCCGGACGGCGCGGATCGCGGCGCACCTGTTCATGGCGTTTGTCGCGGCTGTCGGGGGGCGAGCCGATCAGTAGCTCACCACAGAGGCACAGAGAAGAAACGCTGGTGAATCGGATAAGACAGCCACAGATGACACAGACGCACACAGACGAAAGTAGAAGATTCCCGGCATGACACTCGTATTTCGCAATGCACGGGTGGTCACGATGAGCCCGGTCGGCGTGGCGGGCGCGGGCGGTGCCGAGATCGCGCGACGTGGGGGGGCGATGAGCGAGCTCGGCGTGCTGGAGCGCGCGGACGTGGTGATCGAGGGGGAGCGGATCGTCGCGGTGGGCGTGGACGCGGGCGCGCGGGTCAAGGCGATTCGGGCGATTGACGCGGCGGGCCGGGTGCTGATGCCGGGGTTCGTCGATGCGCACACGCACGTGCTGTGCTCGGGGGATCGGCTCGACGAGTGGGAGATGAAGCGGCGGGGCGTCACCTATCTCGACATCCTCAAGGCGGGCGGGGGCATCATGTCGACGGTCCGCGCGGTGCGCGCGGCGGGCGAATCGGAACTGGCGGCGGGCTTGCGCGCGCGGCTGAAGGAAATGCTGCGGTGCGGGACCACGACGGTGGAGGTCAAGAGCGGGTACGGGCTGTCGTGCGACGCCGAGATGAAGATGCTGGGCGTGATCGAGAGCGTGCAGCGGGAGGGGAACTCGTTGCCCACGGTGGTGGGGACGGCGCTCCTCGGGCATGCGATCGATCCGGGCGTGGAGAGAAACCGGTTCATCGAAACGGTCATCGGCAAGGGTCTCGACGATGTGCACGGCCGGTGGCCTCGGATGGCCATCGATGCCTTCTGCGAGGACGGCGCGTGGACGAAGGATGAGTGCGTGCGGCTCTTCGAGCGGGCGATCGCGCTGGGGCATCCGATCCGGGTGCACGCGGATCAGTTCAACTCGCTCGGGATGGTGGAGTGGGCGATCACGCACGAGGCGCGGTCGGTGGATCACCTCGAGGCTTCATCGCCCGAGTTGCTGAAGAAGATCGGGCACAGCGGGACGTTCGCGGTCGCGATTCCGTGCACTGGGTTTCATACGGACGGTCGCTACGCGAACATGCGCGCGGTTGTTGATGCGGGCGGGGCGGCGGTCGTCGCGACGAACTGGAACCCCGGTTCGTCGCCGTGCGGGTCGATGCCGATGGCGATGGCGCTCGCGGTGCGGCACTGCGGGCTGAGCCCGGCGGAGGCGATGGTCGCGGGCACTGTGAACGCGGCGGCGCTGCTGGGGTTCACGGACCGCGGCATGATCGCACCGGGGATGCGGGCTGATCTCGTGCTGCTCAGGCACACGGACGAGCGGATGCTGGTGTACGAGTTCGGCGGGAACCCGGTAGATGTGGTGGTGGCGGGCGGGGTTGAAGTCAGCGGATGAATGCAGTGATTGGGGGGCCGCACTGCAGGCATCGATCAGGGCCTCGATGCCTGCAGTGGCACGGGGCAAGGTGGGGGTGTCATCAGTGTTTGGGTGCTGCGGGCGTGAGCAGGGCGAGCCATTCGGTGTTGCCTTGCTTGTTGCCTTTGGTGGCGCCGCCGGTGATCGGGGACTTGGTGACGCCTCGGACGGTGACGCCGAGGGAGGGGAGGCTGGCGGTGACGAGTTCGAGGACGGCTTCGGCGTCGGTCTCATCGAGGACGCCTTCGCGGAGGCGGTCGTCCATTCCGAAGCGGTGGGACTCGTAGTGGGGCTTGATGAGGGTGATGATGTGCGTGGCCCATCGTGAGGCGTCGGGACGGAGCCACTTCAGCGCGGCGGGGATGCACTTGTCCTGGGTCGTCCAGCCCATGTCGATGACGACGAGGTCGATGGGGCGATCGATGGGTGGGGCGGCGTGGATCGCGTTGGTGCGCTCCAGGACGGTGATGCGCGGGTCGTTGCGGAGTTTCCAGGCGAGCGTGCCGTAGGAGGTATCGACGGCGTAGACGTGGGCGGCGCCGTGCTGGAGGAGGCAGTCGGTGAAACCGCCGAGGTTGCAGCCGAAGTCGGCGGCGGTGAGGCCGGACGGATTGAAGTTGAAGTGGGTGAGGGCGTGGTGGAGTTTGAGCCCGCCGCGGGAGACGAAGAGGG
>DASZQL010000183.1:0-4131 GCA_035549675.1 Phycisphaerales bacterium
GCTGGGAACACTTTGGGAACACTTGGCTGTTCACCCATGAAATAACGGCGTTCCTAGTTCAGAAACGCCGCTTTTCTCTTCTAAGCGGAGAGGCAGGGATTCGAACCCTGGAAGACCCGGAGGCCTTACTGGTTTTCGAGACCAGCCCATTCAACCGCTCTGGCACCTCTCCGGCGATTGGGCAATTGGGCCGTGATGCTAGCGGCCCTTCCCGCGCCCGTCCATTGACCCCCGCGGCGTCTTTTTCCCCTCTTCCACTCCGCCAACCAATGGCGCCGTCGCCCGGCCCACCAGCCGCCGCAGCGCATCAAACGCCTCCATCGGCGACAGCGTCTCCAGCTTGATCTCCTTGAGCTCCTCCACCGCCGGGTGCGGCACGTACTCCTTGAAGAGCGCCATCTGCCCGCCCATACCCGCCGCGCTTGCCGTCCCCCCGCCGCCCGCGCTCGCGCGATCCCGCCAGCCGCCGCCTTCGCCCACTTCCCCATCCGCCGTGTGCGACACGCTCAGCGATTCCAGCAGCGCCGCCGCCCGCTTCACCACCGGCGCCGGCAACCCCGCCAGCTTCGCCACGTGAATCCCGTACGACCGGCTCGCGCGCCCCGGCAGGATGCGGTGCAGGAACACCACCTCCTCCCCCCACTCCCGCACCGCCACCTGCAGGTTCATCACCCGGCTCGGCAGCCGGTCCGCCAGATCCGTCAGCTCGTGATAATGCGTCGCGAACAACGTCCGGGGGGGCGCCTTCGCTTTCGCCCCCTTGCTCTGCTCCACCGCAGGCCCGCCCGCCAGCTTCTCCGCGATCGCCCACGCCAGCGACAGCCCGTCCAGCGTCGATGTCCCGCGCCCGATCTCGTCCAGCACCACCAGCGACCGCTCGCCCGCGTGATGCAGGATGTTCGCCGTCTCGATCATCTCGACCATGAACGTCGACTGCCCCGCGTGCAGCGCATCGTCCGCCCCGATCCGCGTGAAGACGCGATCGACCATCCCGATCGTCGCCCCCTCCGCCGGCACGAACGACCCCGCGTGCGCGAGAATGACAATCAGCGCCACCTGCCGGATGAACGTGCTCTTACCCGCCATGTTGGGCCCGGTGATCAGCGCGAGCGACGGACCGAGCGACGCGACCCGCCCCCCTTCGACGCGCCCGGCGACCCCCGCTCCCTCGTTGCCCTCCACCGGCAACCCCAGCCGCACATCGTTCGGCACGAACTGCGACCCCATCGCCATCTCGAGCACCGGGTGCCGCCCCTGCGCGACATCCAGCACCGGCTCATCCACCATCTTGGGCTTCGTCCACCGCTTGTGCCCCGCCACCGCCGCGAAGCATCCCAGCACATCGAGCTCCGCGGCCACCTGCGCGAACGCCGCGATCTCCCGCGATTTCGCCGCCGCAGCCGTGCACAGCTCGCCGAAGAGCTCGATCTCCCGCCGCAGCGCCCGCTCCCCAGCCGTCAGCACCTTGTCCTCGAACTCCTTCAACTCCGGCGTGATGTACCGCTCGGCGTTCTTCAGCGTCTGCCTTCTCGAGAACCCCACCGGCGCGCGCTTCGACTGCGCCGAAGGCAGCTCGATGTAGTACCCGAAGACCTGGTTGTACCCCACCTTCAAACTCGGCAGCCCGTGCTCGTCGATCAGCTTCTTCTGATACTCCGCGAGCCAGCCGTGGCTCTCCTTCTGGAGCGAGCGCGCCTCGTCCAGCCCCGCATCTACCCCATCGCGAATCAGCCCCCCCTCCCGCATGTGCCCCGGCGGCTCATCCACGCACGCCGCGTTGATCCGCTCACCCAACGGCACGAGCGCCGCATTCACCTCCACAAGCCGCCGATGCTGGTCCGCCAAACTCGGCGCGCCCTCGCACACCCGGGCCAGCTCCGCCGCGCGAATCAACGATCGCCCCAGCGCCACCAGGTCCCGAGGCGTGGCCCGCGCCAGCGCCACCCGCGCCGCGATCCGCGCCACATCCTGCACCCCCCCTCCCCCCGCCCCACCCTTCGCGCCCTCGCCGCCCAGCGCCTCATTCAAAGCCCGCGCCAGCATCACGTCCTCAACAAGCGTCCCCACCGCGCGCTGCCGCGCTTCGATCGCCCCGCGATTCGCCAAGGGTCGGCACAACCACTCCCGCAGCAACCTTCTCCCCATCGGTGTGCGGCAGCACCGCCCCGGCTGCGTGAACACCGAGATCAGCGATCCGTCGTGCGACTCGCCGCGCAGCGTCCGCTCGATCTCCAGCGCCCGCAGGCTCACCGCGTCGATAATCAGGTAATCCGCGGGATTCTCCCGCTTCGGCGGCGACAAGTGCGCCAACGACTTCCGCCGCAGCGACATCGCCACCGCCGAGCCCGACGAGAATCCCTCGCTCGTCGGCCGCTCCGCATCGTCCATCGCCTGCGTCTCGCGCAGGTACCGCAGAATCGCCCCCGCCGCGCCGATCGCCGGGTCATCATCCTTCACCCCGAACCCCGCGAACGTCGCCACGCCGAAGTGCTCGCGCAGCACTTCCGACGCCTCTCCGTGCCGGAAATGCCACGACGCCCGCGCCGTCCCCGGGATCGACAGCGCCTGCAGAATCCGCTTCACCCGCGGCGGCGCCTGCCCCGGCGTCGTCTCCACATACAGCATCTCGCGCACCGCGCGGCGCATGAGCTCATCGACAACTGACGCCGCGATCGTCTCGATCAGCGTGAACTCGCCCGTCGAAAGCTCCACGACCGCGACCGCCGCGCGCACCTCATCGCCCTCCCCCGCATCGAGAAACATCACCGCCGCGAGCCCGTTCGGCGCTTCGCTCTCGAGGTGCCCCTCGTCAACCAGCGTGCCGGGCGTCAGGATCCGCGTCACCGCGCGCTCGATCACCCCGCCCTTCGCCTCCTTGGGGTCCTGCACCTGGTCGCACGTCACCACCCGGTGCCCCGCCAGCACCATCCGCCGGAGATAGTTCTCCGCCGAGTGGTACGGCACCCCCGCCATCGGGATCCCCTCCGTCCGCTGCGTCAGCGTGATCCCCAGCACGCGGCTCGCCAGCACCGCATCGTCGTCAAACATCTCATAAAAATCGCCCATCCGGAAGAACACGACACAGCCCGGAAACCGCTTCTTGAACGCGGAATACTGCTGCATCGCCGGTGTTTCACGCCGCACGGCCATCGGAGGGCCGAGTCTACGAAATGGACTTCCGCTCCCGCGCCGCCTCGTCTACCGCTCCCGCACCGGCGTCTTCCGCTCCCTCTCCCTCTGGGAGAGGGCCGGGGTGAGGGCTTCTGCTTTCTCCCTGCCCTTTCTCCCCTTCTCCGTCTTGTCTTTCGTCACCTCTCCGCCCTGCCGCCTCATAACTGAAGCCCGATGTCCGGTGTCTGATGCCTATTCGTTTTGCACTTGCACAAAATCATTGAGCAAACGCAGCAACAACCGCCGCCCCGCGTATACTTCACCTTCCGACCGCCGCCTGAACGGGGCTGTGTCCGCTCCGTCCTCGCCGCGATATCGCTTCGCCGACAGGAGCCCAGTCCATGACGACCCGTTCGCTCCCCGCCGAGAACACGCCCGTCATCATCGCCGCCAAGCGCACCCCCATCGGCAAGTTCCTCGGCGGCCTCTCGCGTGTCCCCTCGCCGGTCCTCGGGTCCTACGCCATCAAAGCCCTCCTCAATGAAGTCCCCTCCATCAAGGACAAGGTCGATGAGTGCCTCATGGGCTGCGTGCTCCAGGCCATGCTCGGCCAGAACCCCGCCCGCCAGGCCGGTCTCAAGGCCGGTCTCCCCGACACTCTCTCCGCAAAAACCATCAATAAGGTCTGCGGCTCGGGCCTCGAGTGCGTCATGATGGCCGCACAGTCCATCAAGGCCGGCGACAACCAGTGCGTCATCGCTGGCGGTTTCGAGAGCATGAACCTCGCCCCCCACATGGTCTACGCGCGCACCGGCATCAAGTTCGGCGAAGCGAAACTCGAAGACCACATGCAGTACGACGGCCTCCGCTGCCCGTTCGAGAACTGGGCGATGGTCAACGCCGCGGACCACACCGCGAAGAAGCACAACGTCTCCCGCGCCGACCAGGACGCCTTCTCCCTCCGCTCCCACAAGCGCGCCGCCGAGGCCACCAAGAACGGCTGGTTCAAGAATGAAATGA
>DASZQL010000184.1:0-13901 GCA_035549675.1 Phycisphaerales bacterium
CGCGATCCGCGTCAAGGCGGACGCGGATGTCGTGATGAACGCTTCGGGCGGGACGAACATCGATGAGGCGCTGGCGCCGCGCCGGCAGCCGTCGCCGGCGCCGATGCCGCCGTCGGGGCCGCGCCCCGCTCCGGCGCAGCAGGTCCGGCTCCCACAAGGATTGAAGTTCGATCTCGAGATCGAGCCCTCGAGCGTGCGGGTGAGCGGGACGGACCCGGCGCTGATCCCGGGCGGCACGATCGAGCTCTCGGAGATCACGGGTCACGCGACGTATGCGCACGCCGGGCCCGTGGATGTGTCGCTGACGGCGCAGCCGGTGGTACAGGGGCGGAAAACGGAGCCGCTGAAACTCGGGGCGAAGGCGGATGCGCTCACGAACGCGGACGGGACGTTGCGCACGGGGGACGCCAACGGCGAGGTGACGGTGTCGGTAAGCCTGCCCCAGGTGCTGTCGGATGCGCTCGCGGCCCGGGCCGGGCTCATTGATGCCTCCGGCATCGGCAAAGGATCGACGCGTCCCGGGGGCGAAGACGGGGCGCTGCGCGTGAGCGCGGGGCTTAAGCTAGCTGGGGGCAAGGTGACTTCGCTGAACCCTGCATCGCCTCCGACGGTCGTGTGGCGCGCGCCCGAAGCGATTCTGGCGCCAGCGCCCGGCGCACCGGCGTCGGTGGCGCTGCAGTCACCGCCGGTAGTCACGCTGATCATCACCGACATCACGATCCCTGCGGCGGCACTGGCCGGCGGTCCGACCTCGCGTCCCGATTGGCGTGGGGCGGGGTGTTCCGCGGCTCTTACGGTGAGCGCGTTGACGGGAACGATGGCGTTCGCGCCGGGCGATCCGGCGCGGGGTTTCCGCACCGAGCCCCTGACGCTCACGATCAAGGCGCCCGACCTCGCGCAAGGGATCGACGTGAACGGCGGTGCTCGGATCGAGTTCGACGACAAGAGCGCCGGCATGTTGAATGTGGTTGCGAAGGTCGGGGGGGCGCTCGATGAAGCAGGAGCGATCCGCACGGGTCTGCCGCGGGAACTGAGCGGCGTTGTGGCGATCGAGCGCATGCCGACGGCGCCGTTCGAGCCGCTGATGAAGCAGACGGGTCTGACCCTCGCGGAGACGGTGGGTGAGTTCCTGAATGCGCGGCTCGGCGCATCTTCGGGTGGGACCGATTCGGAGGGTGCCGCGCCGCTCCCGGCGGGCGCGACGAAAATTTCGTTCTCGATGTCGTCGCCCAGGATCAACAGCGGCGGGGACTTCGTGCTGACGAGCGACCGGCTTCGGACGGGCGAATCGGAACTGCGGGTGACGTACCTGGGGCCGCGGCGGCTGATCGAACGGTATGTCGAAGCGATGCGCGGCCGGATGGAAGGCGACGGGACGGCGATCCTGAACGTCCGAGATGTCGATATGCCGCTAGTCGGCGGGACGCCCGATCTGAAGAACGCCGGTGCAACAGCCCGGTTTGTCATCGGCGGCATGACGGCGAAGGTGACGGGCGCCGACGGGCGAGAAGAGGCGGTCGAACTCAGCAGTCTCGACACGACGGTCGAGCGCGCGCCGGGTGGAGAGCCGAAGCTGAGCGTCGATTACCGGCTCGCCATGGATGGAAAGAAGTTTGCGACGGTGGGAACTGTCGAGTTGCCGGGGCTGCTCGCGTGGCCGGAGAAAAGCGGCGCTGTGCCGATGATCAATGCCCAGGCCGTCAAGCCGGTGGGGAAGATCGAGCTGATCGACGTGCCAAGCGGCGTGGCGTCGCTGGTCTCGGCGCGGGCCGGCGAGATCGCGCGCGCGGCGCTGGGACCGAAGGTCGGGGCGGTGGTCGAAGCGAGCGCGGCGCCGGGCGGGAGCAGCTCGATCGTGTTCCGCGCGGCGAGTGAGGGGCTCGACGCGCGGGGTAAGGCGACCATCGAAAGCGGGCGTGTGGTGATGGGCCCCGATGGGCTGGTTGCGGAGATCAAAAACGCTGGGCGGACCGCGGGCGCACTGGCGGGCGGGAGCGAGGCGGGTGCTACACGGTTCGCGGACGGCGGGACATTGAAACTGACGATCGGGGACGCGGCGATCCCCCTCCCGGGCGCGGGATCGAGCAGTGGTTTCGATGTCGCCAAGGTGAACGCGAGGGTGGGCGTCGAGGCGCGCGACGTGTCGGCGACGATCGCACCCTCGGGCGGCGGCGCGCCGGTCGCGTTCGTCTCGGAGGCGACGAAAGCGGGCGTCGTGCTGAAGGATGGCTCGGCGAAGCTGACGCTCGACATGCAGGGGAAGACAGACGGACGCCCGGTGGCGGGCGAGGGGACGATGACGGCGTCGCTGGCGCCGCTGATGTCGGGCGCGCTGGACGCGGAGCACCTGAAGCAGAGCGGGCTGGACGGCACGATCAAGCTGACCCGCGTGCCGGTGGCGCTGGCGTCGGCGGTGGCGCCGAAGTACGGCGACGTGGCGCACGAGGTGGTCGGTGACACCGTCGATCTCGAAGTCACGGCCCGCAACGGTGAATCGTTTGACGTGAACGCGTCGGGGGAGCGGCTGACGCTCCAGGGTGGGGCGGACGCGAAGGGGTCTGGGGTCGATGTGCGGCCGCTGGATGCGCGGGTGACGCTGACGCCGGGCGCCGTGGCGGCGGCGAAACGGGCGTTCGCGCCGGAGCGCGCGGACCTGCCGGCGCTCGACAAGCCGGTGGTGATCACGGCGAAGACGCGGGCCTTCTCGGTCGCGCTCGGTGCAAAGGAGGCGGCCCCCCTCATGGAGCGCATCGGCGCGGTGTCGGGCGAGCTGAACGCGGAAGGGGACATCGTGCTGTCGGGGATCAAGGTGGACGATTCGCGGCGGGTCGGCGCGATCATCCGCGGGCTCAAGGGGGAGGTGGCGGCGGACCCGCGCGACCGGAGCAAGAGCCGCGCCACGCTGAGCGCGGAGCTGCTGAATCCGGATGACGCGGCGTCGGCGCTGGCGAAGGTCGAGGCGGGGGCGGCGCTGAGCGCTTCGCCGGTGGATGCGCGCGTGTCGCTCGCGAACGTGGACACCGCGCGGGTGGACCGCTGGCTGGGACGCGAAGGGCTGCTCGCGGAGATTCTGGGTGATCGCGCGGAGATCGCGGCGACGGTGACGCAGGCGGGCGCGGAGTCGCCGATGCGGCTGGGCGTGGACCTCAAGTCGCCGGTCATGAAGACGGCGATCAAGGCGGACCATTCGCCGGCGCGGACCGTGCTCGTCGAGCCGGCGGTGGTGGAATGGACGATGAGCGAGAAGTGGGGGAATCAATATTTATTCGCGGCGGACGAGCAGGGGCAGCGCTCGGTGTCGATGAAGGGCTCGACGCCGGTGCGCGTGGAGCTCAAGAAGCTTTCGATCGGACCGACCGAGACGCCGCTGGCGAAGGGGGCCTTCGACCTGGATTGCGCGGCGAGCGCCGGCGCGCTGGACCTGACGGCGGAAGATGGCCGGTCGGTGCGGCTGGGCTCGACGACGCTGACGGCGAGCGCGTTGCCGGGTCAGACCGGGGGCGGCGGGGGGGCGGGGGTGAAGTTCAATCTCAGCGCGAGCGACGTGGGCTCGGGCGGGGCGAAGACGTCGGACCCGATGCGCGCGAACGGGCAGGTGACGAACCTCGCCGACGAGCGGGGCGCGCTGACGACCGACCGGGCGACAGTGACGATGGACGCGGGGGGCACGTTCCCGACGGCGCTGGTTGATGCGCTGACACGGTCCGGGACGCTCTACTCGGCGCTGCTGGGCCCGACGACGAGTGTCACGCTCAATGCGCGGGACCTTTCGAAGACATCAGGCCAACTGCAGGCGTCAGTGAAATCGGAATACAGCTCGGCGGACGTCAAGGGCACGATCGGCGCGGGACAGTTCCGGGCGGAGGGGCCGGTGCAGGCGAAACTGACGCGGATCACGCCCGAGGCGAGCAAGCAGCTCTTCTCGTCGGCGATGCCGCTGCTGGAGAACATCGAGAAGACGGAGGGCGACCGCCCGGCTTCGCTCGACGCCCGGAACCTGACGGTGCCGGTGGACAAGGACATGAAGAAGCTCAACGGCGACGTGACCGTTGACCTCGGGACGGTGCGGTTCAAGACGTCATCCACGCTGGGCTCACTGCTCGACCTCGCGAAGGTGAAGACGGAGGGGACGGCGGGGCAGCGGGTGGAGCCGTTTGTCGCGCACATCGAGAATGGCGTCGCGCGGTACGAGCGGTTCAAGGTGCCGCTGGGCGAGTTCTCGGTGGAGACGGAGGGCGTCGTGAACCTCGACGCCAAGACGATGGACCTCATGGTCTATGTCCCCTTCTTCGCGGTGAGCAAGGAGCTTGCGGGCCTGATCAACAACGACCTGACGGCGAAGCTCGGGAAGATCCCGGTGATCTCGGACCTGACGATGATCCCGGTGAGGGTCGAAGGGCCGATCAACAACCCGCGCAAAACGCCGAAGTTCGAGAAGGCGATCATGGACGCGTTCCAGAAGAGCCTGAAGGAGGATGCGGGCAAGTTCATCGAAAAGGGCATCCAGGATCTGCTCAACCGCGGCAAAAAGAAGCCCTGATGTGCATGACGGTTGATGCGGGCAATCCGGTAGAGTGGAGCGATGCCGAGCGAGAAGCACGACACCACGCCCCCGTCTGGCTCTGCGCACCGCCTTCCGACCGACACCGACAACGGGATGCTGCTGATCATCTCCGGACCGTCGGGCGTGGGGAAGACGACGATCACGCGCGCGATCGAGCGATCGATCCCGGACGCGGTCTTCTCGGTGTCGTACACGACGAGGCCGGTGACAGGCGTGGACGTGGACGGGGTGGATTATCACTTCGTGAACACGGCGGAGTTCGACCGGCGGGCCGCGGCGGGGGAGTTCATCGAGACGGCGGTCTTCGCGGGGAACCAGTACGGCACGCCGCTGGCGCCGATCAAGGCGCAGATCGGGCGTGGGCGGCTGATGATCCTTGAGATCGATGTCGAGGGGGCGAAGCAGGTAAAGGCGAAGATGCCGGAGGCGTACGGGGTCTTCATCCTGCCGCCGAGCGAGGAGGTCCTGCTGGGGCGGCTTCGGGACCGCAAGCGCGAGCCGGAAGAGGTGATCCAGCGGCGGTTCCAGTCGGCTCAGCGGGAGATCGCGGAAGCGCGGTCGTGCGGGGCGTACAGCGCGTTCATCGTGAACGACAATCTGGAACGCGCGATCGGCGAGGCACTACGGCTCGTGCGCGAGCATCGGGCCGGGCTCGGGCGCAAGTCCAGCACGCGGTAATCGGCCCGGCGGCCCGATACGATGGGGCGATGCAGTCGATCCTGCGCACGCTCATGGAAGGTCGGTCGCTCGACGAGCGCGAAGCGGAGCGCGCGTTCGACCTGATCCTGCGCGGCGAGGCGAACGAGTCACAGGTCGGGGCCATGCTCGCGCTGCTGGCACGGAAGCGGCCGTCGCTGGACGAGATCGTCGGCGGCGCCCGGGCCATGCGCGCTCGCGCGACGGCGGTCCCGATCGACGGGCCGGACGCGCCTGCGATTCGCGCCCGGTTGATCGATACCTGTGGCACGGGTGGCACGGCGAAGACGTTCAACATCTCCACCGCGGCGGCAGTTGTCGCCGCGGCGGCGCGCGGGCCGAACGGCGAGCGGGTCTATGTCGCCAAACACGGTGGCCGATCGCGGAGCGGGCGGGGCAGCGCGGAAGTTCTTTCCCTCCTCGGCGTGAATGTCGACGCGGCGCCCGAAACGCAGACCAAGTGTCTCCGCGAAGCGGGCGTGTGCTTCAGCTTCGCGGTGAACCATCATCCCGCGATGAAGTTCGCTGCGGGGGCACGGAAGAGTCTCGGATTCCCGACGATCTTCAACGTGCTCGGGCCGCTGACGAACCCGGCGGGCGCAAGGCGGCAGGTGATGGGGGTATACGACCGGGCGCTGGTTCCGCTGGTCGCGGAGGCGATGGCGCGTCTGGGAGCCGAGGACGCGCTCGTGGTGCACGGACTCGACGGGATGGACGAGATCTCCACCACGGGTCCCACTATTGCAGCGCGAGTCCGAGATGGTCGCGTCGCTCATGAAGAGATCAGCGTGGCCGATCTGGGCATGCCCGCTGCGCGGATCGAGGACCTCGTGGTTGATTCGGTGGATCGCGCCGCAGACACCATTCGGGGGATTCTGGCGCGCGAAGCGGGAGCCGCCAGAGACATTGTCGTTGTGAACGCCGGGGCCGCGCTCATGATCGGCGGGGTGGCTGACAACCTTCGAATCGCAGCCGACCTGGCGGCGCGGGCGATCGACTCGGGCGAGGCTTCGCGCACGCTGGAAGCGCTTGCCCGCATCAGCCGCGGGTGATGAACTCTTCGAGATGAGTGACCGTCTCGTGGAGCTCGCGCGTGTCGTGGGCGTTGATGTCGCCGATCGAGACGAGGCCGATGGCGACGTGCTCGTCGTCGACCACCGGGATGTGGCGGATGCGCCGCTCCCGAATCACGCGGCGGAGATCATCGATCGGTGTCTCGGGGCGGCACACGATCGGTTCTTCGCTCATCACGTCGTCCACGAACGTCTTTCCGGGTTCACGCTGCGCGGCGACGATCCGCGTCAGAACATCGCGCTCGGTGAACATCCCGACGGGGTGCCCGGCGTAGTCGAGCACGACCACCGACCCGACGCGGCGCTCGTTCATGAGTTTCGCGGCGTCGAGGCAGTTCGCGTCGCGGTGCACCGCAACAAGATGGTCGGTACCGATCGCGCGCTTGGCGGCGAGAAGAGTGGCGGCGGTCGCCATAAGCGGCTCCTGGGATTCGGGGCCGGTCAACGGTCACTCCGGCCCGGTTGGGTTGACCCCCGCTCTCCTCTTGACCCAGTGTGACCCAACAATCACGTCGATGAAGGCGAATCCCGCCGCGACCAAAGAAAGTTCTCCGTTGTTTGCAAGGTGTTTGCAGTGAAGTTCCCGTGCGAACAGCCCATTACCTAGGGGGCGACTTGGGAGAGGTCTGCGTCTTGCTCGGCGGCGCCGCTGGCGCGGGATTTGCAGCGCCCTTCGGCGGCGTGGCGGGCGTCGCGGGCTTGCCCGAAGAACTCGCCCCGTTGCCCGACGGCGTTGTCACTTTCGGCGGGGTCGTGGCCTGTGACGGTGTCGTGACCTTCGGAGGCGTCGTGACCTTGGGTGGGGTCGTCACCTTCGGCGGAGAGGCCTGCGGCGCGCTCTTGCCCGATGAGGAGTTGGGCGTGGCGCTCGCGGGGCCGCTGTTCGGCGGAGTTGTCGGCGGCGGGGCCGCGGGTGGAGCGGGCTGCTGCGGAGCCGGGGCATCCGCCGTGAGATTCTGCGTCGAAGTCGAGGTGCCGGCGCGCGTGTAGGTGCGGTTTCCGGTGTTGGAGTTGCCATTGGCGGTGCTGGTATTGCCGCCGGTGTTACCGCCGGTGTTGCCACTAGCGTTCCCGCCGCTGGTGCCGGTCGGACCGGCGACGGGCGGCGTGCCGTTGGGCGATGAGCCCGACTGGCCCGAGGCGCCGGGAGGGGTCGGCTGCTGCACCGCGCCGTATCGCTGCATGGTCGGGTACTCGGCGATCGCGCGAATCATCTCGGCTCGCATCGCGGGCACGAAGTTGTTGTAGGTCTGGGCTTCTTCCGGGCGCGAGACGTAATCCCAAATGAAGACTCCGTCGGCGCCGTACTGGTACGGCTTGCGGAAGACCATGGCAAGATCGAGCGCGTTAAGGGGCTGGCTGGCGTAGGTGGAGATCCAATCGGGGTAACGGAACCAGCCGTAGGAGATGACGGGGCGCGTTCCGGCGATATCGCGGGCGTAGTTCGTCCACTCACGGACGTACTGATCGTAGTGGGATGCGAGTACCTGCCCGGGGGTCGGCGTTCCGGATTCGATGCTGTACCCGCTGCAGAACGCGAGCGGGTAAAAGGCGTCGAGCTCGTCGTAGAGCCAGCGGAGCTGCGACTCGAAGGCCTTGAACTCGGGGCGCGGGTACAAGAATATGCCCCACTTTGCATGGGGGCGGAGCTCCTTGCACTTGCGGACGGTGTTGAGCAGGAACGCCTTCGCGGCGGTCTCGTAGTCGAGCTTCGCCTTGGCTTCGAGGGCGCCGCCGACGAGCGTCGGGTTGCGGGTGCGCGTCCATTCCAGCGAGGCGTTGTAGACCTCGCGGGTCATCCACCAGTTCCACATCGGGTGCCAGGACTCGAAGTCGAGCGTCGCGAAGCCGGACCAGTTCGGGTCGGGGATGTAGTAGGCGACATCGCTCGCGACTTTCGCGAGGTGGGCCGCCATGTCGGTGTTCTGAGGGAGCCCGCCGTTCTCGGCCTGGCCGCAGTAGAAGCGCGGGTACAGGCCGATCATGTGCTCGCCGATGCAGATCGCATCGCGGACGATCGGGAGCCCGGCGGTGTTGATGTTCTGCTCCTGCGGGCCGCCCATCACCCAATGGAAAGTGAAGTGGGGAGACGAGGGCGGTGCCTGCGGGGGCGGGGGCGGCAAAGGCGGCGGTGATGGCCGGGCACTGACGGAAGTTGCGGCGAGCGCGCAGAAGCCGAGAACGAGAATCGCTCGCGTGGGGGCGGCACGGAATGTGGGCATGGTCATCATGGTCCTTTCCCCTCAACGGCCGCGGCGTCATCACCCCGGCGACGGGACAGATGTCGATTGGATGTGGAGCGGAATCAACATCCCGCGTCGAAACCCGTGTGGAAGGGGGCGAGCGGGGGTGATCGGTGAAAGGGTGCCGGAAATGCCGCCGCGCCGGACCGGTGTTTATCCGCCCTACTGTTTTCGGGGTCATCTACACTCGGCGCGTGCGAGGGCTGGCCGGAGCCATCATGCTCGTCCTTTCGGCGATCGGATTCGGCTTCATGCCGCTGTTCCGCGAGTGGTCCGTTCGCGACGGTTGCGGCACGGTGACCATGCTCGCGCTACGGTTCGCGATCGCCGGCGCGGTTCTGGTCGGGTGGTGCGCGTTGGCGCGGAAAAAGCTGCCCGCCGGGCACATCCTTGGCGTGCTCACGGTCATGGGCGCTGCGCTCTACGTGGGCGAATCGCTGGGCTATTTCAAGGCCATCGACGCAGGTGCCTCGCCGGCACTGGTCGCGATGCTCCTTTATACGTACCCCGCCATCGTGACGGTCGGTGCGAGAGTCTTTTTCAAGGAACGGGTCACGCGCATCCGGTGGGCGGCGGTGCTGCTCGCCATGCTCGGCACAGGGCTCACGGTCTGGGGGCCGATGGACGCGGCACCGGTGAAGGGGATCGCCCTGGGTCTGTTCACCGCCGCGAGCTATGCCGCGTACATCCTCGTGGGCTCCAGGCTCCCAAAGGATGTTGACCCGGCCGTCTCATCATGTGTGGTGATTGTTTCAGCCGCGCTAGTTTTGTGCGGCGCCGCGGCGATCACCCGCTCGCCCATGCCCCAATCATCGCTCGGCTGGCTTGGCATCGCGTGTCTAGCGCTCGTGTCGACCGTGATGTCCTTAACCCTGTTTCTGGCGGGTCTGCGGCTTGCCGGCCCCGTCCGGGCGTCAACTATTTCCACCGTCGAGGCCTTGACAGCGGTGGTAGTGTCCTCAGCGTTCCTGGGCGAGCGGCTGTCGCCCCTGCAGATGATCGGCGGCGGGCTGATCATCGTGGCGGCGGTGATGAGCGCGAAATACGGCGGCAATTCGACGACCCAACCAGACAAGGGAGCATCATGAACGACCACCCGATGACCCGTCGCGGCGTGCTCAAGGCAATCGCCGGCACCGGCGCCGCCGGCGCGCTGAGCGGCGTCTTGGCCGGTTGCGCGACGAAGCAATCGACGACCATGGCGCGCACCCCTCCCGCCGCGTCTCGCCAACGGGCGCTGCGACTCGCCCACATGACCGACTTCCATATCCAGCCCGAAAAGGGCGCGGGCGAGGGATCGGCCAGGTGTCTCCACCACGTCCAATCGCTTGCCGACAAGCCGTCGCTGATCATTACCGGCGGCGATCACATCATGGACGGTGTCGAGAAAGAAGAGGCGCGCACGCGAGAGCTCTGGGAGCTGTGGGCGAGAACGGTTCGCAACGACTGCTCCATCCCGGTCCGGCATGCGCTGGGCAACCACGACATCTGGGGATGGAACAAGGGCAAGAGCAAGACCACCGGCTCCGAGGCGCGGTGGGGCAAGCAGTGGGCGCTGGACGCGCTCGGCGAGCCGAGCCGGTATTACTCGTTCGACCGGTCGGGGTGGCACATCGTGGTGCTCGATTCGATCCACGTGCACCCCGAGAATCCCAGCGGCTACATCGGGAAGCTTGATGATCCGCAGTTCGACTGGCTGGAGCGCGACTTGGCGGCGGCCTCGCGGGCGGGTGGCCCGCCGGTGATGGTGGTCTCGCACATCCCGATTCTTTCGGCGATCGTGCTCGTGCCGCGGATTTCGAAGGGCGACGACCAGCTCGCATCGAAGGGTGTGCAGATGGCGCGCGACATCCCGGCGGGGTTGATGCATGTCGACGCGCACCGGCTTCGGATGCTGTTCCGGCAGAATCCCAACGTGAAGCTTTGCCTCAGCGGCCACCTGCACCGCACCGACCGGGTGGACTACGAAGGTGTCACCTACCTTTGCAGCGGCGCGGTGAGCGGCTCATGGTGGGACGGGCCCAACGACCTGACGCGCGAGGGGTACAACGTCGTGGATCTGTATAGCGACGGAACGTTCGGCTATGAATACATCGAATACGGCTGGACGGCGAGGGCGTAGCGATCGAGAGACGCGGAGTCACAGCTTCGCGAGCAGCTTCGCGAGCGCCGCGCCGGGATCATCCTCGCGCATCAGCGATTCACCGACCAGTGCCGCGTACACCCCGACCTCGCGCAGACGCTTGAGGTCTGTCGGCGTCGCGATCCCCGATTCGCTGACCAGCACGTTCGGGTCATCGACGAGGTCGATCAGCCGTAGCGTGTGCGCGAGGTCGGTTTTCATCGTCCGCAGGTCGCGGTTGTTGATGCCCAAGAGGCAATAGCTCCGCGCGGGGAACCCGATGTGCGGTCTGACGCGGAGCAGGTTCTCCATGTCGTGCACCTCGACCAGCGCCGTGAGCTGCAGCTCGTGGGCGAGGATCATGAGGTCGATCAGTTCCGCTTCGCTCAGACACTCCGCAATGAGCAGGATCGCGTCCGCCCCCGCCGCACGGGATTCCCAGATCTGCCACGGGTCGATGATGAAGTCCTTGCGCAGCACGGGCAGGGGCACGGCGTCCTTGATGCGGTGGATGTATTCGAGTTTGCCGCCGAAGAAGGTCTCGTCGGTGAGGCAGGAGATGGCTGCGGCCCCGGCGGCGTGGTACTTTCGCGCGACCGCTGCGGGATCGAACTCTTTCGCCGCGTACTCCGGCCGGATCCACCCGTTGTTGGTGCCGGCCGCCGCGACCGAAGGTGACTTGCGCTTGATCTCCGCGATAACCGAGCTTTCGTTACCCGCACGGTGCTTCGTGACCGCCGCGAAGAAGTTCCGGGGACGGCCGAGCTCGCCGATTCGCTCCTTGAGCGCATCGACGGGCTGGTTCTGTTTACGCTCTTCGACCTCGCGGCGTTTATGCTCGACGATGGTCTCCAGCGTGATGCCTGAGTTACGCCCCATCCTGGTCCTCGCCCTCTCGGTCCTCGTGTGGCAGAGCGTAGCCGCGTCGGTGAACGGCGGCGCGGGCTCGCAGGACGCCCCGGCGTCGGGCGCGACGACCGACGATCTTCGCCGATTTCTACTGATGCTCATCCCCGCCCTCGCGGCGGCGGTAATGATCTGGAGGCTCAGGCTGCTCCGGCCGCGCACCGTGCGCCTGGCGGCAGACCCCGATATCCGCGTGCAGGAATCGCGCCTGTGGCCGGTATTCCTGCTGGGGGGGCTGATGATCTGGCTCGCCCAGCCGCTTGGCGCGGCGGCGGCTTCGGGATTGTTTTCGGTCGCGCCGGCTGATCGGCTCGCGCTCCGCGGCTTCGCGATTGTCGCATGGGGGTCGTACCTCGGGGCGGCGATAGCGCTCGGGATCGTCCTGTTGACGTTTCCCGGTCTGACCGCCCCGGTCGGCCTGCGCTTGCGGTTTCGCGACGTCCCGTTCGGCGTGATCGGCTTTGCGCTGGTGTATCCGATCATCGCCGCGCTCGGTGTCCTGTTCATGTTGATCGCCCTTTGGATCAGCACGATGACCGGCGGCGTTCCGCCGGATCCCGTGGCGCATCAGACACTGGGCTTGCTCACCGATCCGCTGGTGGCGCGCGACGGCTGGTGGTGGGCGACCATTGGCGCGGTGACGATCGGCGCTCCAGTCGCTGAGGAGCTGGTCTATCGGGGGTTCATCCAGACCTCGCTGCTGAGGCTGACCGGCTCGCCGCGGCTCGCGGTGGTGCTGACGTCGGCGGCGTTCGTGGTGCCGCATGTGACAGTGGTCGAGCCGCATGCGCTGCCGGTCCTCTTCGCGCTCTCGCTGGGATTGGGGACGGCGTTCGAACGGACCGGTCGGCTCGGTGCTCCGATCATGATTCATGCACTGTTTAACGCGGTGAACATTGCGATCGCCGCGGGTTGAAGAATGCGATGATGCGCCTTCAGGGCACCTTGCGCCAACGTAACCCGAACCGGACACTCCGTTCGTGTTTCGACCGAACGGGCTCAGGGCCGCGGGCGTACAGCCGATGATTTCCGAGGATGCCCGTTCCGTTGGGATGCGGCGGGTATTCTTGTCCCCCCTTACGACGTCTCTGTGAAGGCCCCGCCGGGGCCGGTCCCATCGTTCCCTCTCTTCCTCTCGCCGAGAACCAGCGTGGCCCCAATCAAACGCATCCTCGTCACCGGCGGCGCCGGGTTCCTCGGGTCGCACCTTTGCGAGCGGCTGGTCGAGCAGGGACACGATGTCATCTGCCTCGACAACTTCTTCACGAGTCAGAAGTCCAACGTCGAGCAGCTCCTCGGCAAGCGGAACTTCGAGCTGGTCCGCCACGACGTGACGCACCCGCTGTGGCTCGAGGTGGACGAGATCTACAACCTCGCGTGCCCCGCGGCGCCGGGCCATTACCAGTACAACCCGATCAAGACGATGAAGACGAGCGTGCTGGGCGCGATCAACGTGCTGGGCATGGCCAAGCGGTGCCGCGCCAAGGTGCTGCAGGCGTCGACGAGCGAGATCTACGGCGACCCCGAGGTCCACCCGCAGCCCGAGAGCTACAAGGGGAGCGTGAACACGCTGGGCCCGCGCGCGTGCTACGACGAGGGGAAGCGCGCGGCCGAGACGCTCTTCATGGACTACCACCGGATGAACAAGGTGAACATCCGGATCGTGCGAATTTTCAATACCTATGGGCCGCGGATGCACCCGTACGACGGGCGGGTGGTGAGCAACTTCATTCGGCAGGCGATCACGGGCGAGGACATCACGCTCTACGGCGACGGCACCCAGTCGCGCTCGTTCTGCTTCCGCGACGATCTGATCGAGGCGATGATCCGCATGATGAACGGGCCGGACTCGTTCATCGGGCCGGTGAACATCGGCAACCCGCACGAGTTCACGATGAAGCAGCTCGCGGATATGGTGATCGAGATGACGGGGTCGAAGTCGAAGGTGGTCCACAAGCCGATGCCGGCGGACGACCCCAAGCAGCGCCAGCCGGACATCACGCTGGCGAAAAAGCACCTTGGGTGGGAGCCGAAGATCTCGCTGAAGGACGGGCTGAAGAAGACGATCGAGTGGTTCAAGGCCATCGACATGACGGCGTACCGGGCGCCGACACCGAACTATTGAGAAGTATTCACCGCGGAGACGCGGAGAGCGCGGAGCAGGAGCAGATCAGTTTGTACTGAAACAGGATTGACCGACAGGACCGCCAACTGTTTTTCGTGATGTCCGAACGCCCTGATTGAAGAATCGTTTTCTTTGTTTTCTCCGCGGTCTCCGCGTCTCCGCGGTGAGTGCC
>DASZQL010000185.1:0-6310 GCA_035549675.1 Phycisphaerales bacterium
CGCGCCGCGCGGCCCACCGCGCGCGCGAGCTCGACCTGCCGCGCCTCCCCGCCCGCCAGCACGAACCGGTCCAGCTTGCGTCCGGGAAAAAGCGCCTGGTGGTACCGCACGCACATCGCGATCTCGTCCGCGATCGCCGACAGGATCGGTGTTGAAGCCGCACCCGTGTCAACCGTCTCGACCGGCGGCTCGCCCAGCTCGCAAAGAATCTGCGGCGAGGACCCCGCCCGGCGATCCTCCGCCGTGACGACAGGGCCGGACGCGAGCGCGGGCGCCGGCGCCGTCGCGCCGCGCGCGATCGGAACCCCGGGCACCGCTGATTCGTTCATCGACATCGCCGCCGTCGCCGCCGCGATCCGCGCCTGCGCCGGATCCAGCGCGATCGCGCCCCCCGTCCGCCGCGAATCCTTCACGGCGCACTTCCGTGCCTTCGCGAGCGCCCGGTCGAGCTGCCGCCCGGCGACATGGACCGTCTTGGCGAACACAGGCTCGCGTCCGTGCGTGATCCCGACTTTCGTCGAGCCGTACCCCAGATCGACGATGATGCTCGACAGCGCTTCGTCTTCGACCCGGCGCGTGATGCTGTCGAACGCCCGCACCGCCGCGAGGTGCTCGCTCTGCACGCCCACGGCTTCAAGGCCAGCGCCGGCAAGCGCCCGCACGTGCGCGAGCACGATGTCCCTCGGGATAGCGATGCACAGGAGTTCTTCGCACCGCTGCCCGCCGCGCGTTACTTCGCACACGTTGAAGAGCCGAACGATGAACCGCTCCGGATCCGCGCCGAGCAGCGTGCGGAGCTGGTTCTGGACCTCCCCGGCTCGCGTCGCGCCCTCGGACCGCGGCACATGCAGGTGCTGCACGAACGTGTGCCCCGCCGGCACCGAGCACACCGCCCGCCGGCCCTTGATCCCGCACTCGCGCAGCAGCTTCGGGAGCTCGTTCGCCTGGTGCGCCAGCCGCGCCGCCGGTTTTTCAATGAGATCGTCCGGTGTCGCGGCGCATCCCGCCGCGATGATCTTCCCCGAATCGCCCGTGAGTTGGAGGACCTTCAGGCTCGACACGCCGAAATCCACTCCGACTACCGGCATGTTGGATTGGCCGAGCTTGAATCCAAACGGCATACGCTCGTCCTCCCAGCAATCATCGCGCCCCCGAAGCTTCGCGGCCTCGAGACGCACGACCGGACACACTTGGATCGGATCGGACAGCGGCGCGGACAAGCGCTCCCGCCCGCGCGCTCGCCGCGCATCAAGGCCGCGCCGTCACAGCCAGAGGAGTCAGGGAATGCGCCCCATGTGATGCGGTTATAGGGCCGAAGCGAGCTCGCGCAATCGCTGAAAAGCCCGCGGCAAATCCCACACCTGTCTGGCCCGATCGCCCGTGGTGTTGCTCACGATCCGCACCTCGGCGAACGGGAACGCCGGACCCGCGACCCGCAGCGCCGCCAGCCCCACCGCTGCTCCCTCCATCGCCTCACCGATCGCGCCCGTGCGCCGCGCGATGTCGCCCGCGTGCGCATCCGTGCCCGAGCACACCGAGACCGTCGCGATACCGCCGCGGCGCGTGACCACGGCGCCGATCGTCTCAATCAGCCGCGCATCCGTCACCACCGACTGCGAACCGGGCTCGTTCGCGCCCATGTCGGGCGGAAATCCCATCGACGCGAGGTCGATGAACCCGTCCGGCGTTGACGACCCCTCATCGGCAAACACACTCTCCGTCGCGACGATCGCCTCGCCGATTTGCAAAGGTGTCGCGGACGGCAATGCGCCGCACACACCCAGGTTGATGACGCCCGCGTACCGTCGCGGGTCGAGCACGCGAGCGACCGCCCCCGCCGCGTTGGCTTTCCCGATCCCGCTCATCAGCAGCTCGAAGCGATCGCCGATCGGGGCCGGCGCCCAATATTCGAAACTCGCACCGGCCTTTGTGTCTTCAAGCCCCGCGCGCACAGCCCGAGCCTCCGCCGGCACCGCCACAACCAGCAGCCACCGCTTTCCCGCTCCATGAGTTTTCAGGATCTCTTGCCCCATTCCCCGAAGCGTAACGCATGGACCGATACGCCCCTCTGGCCCCGCTTCGAGTGGATTCGAGCGTCATCCGCCCCTACGCTTTCCCCCTATGCCTTCGCCGACCGCGATCGTCATCGGCAACTTCGACGGCGTGCACATCGGGCACGCCGAACTGATCCGCCGCGCCCGCGCGCTCGCCGCGCAACGTTCGGGCAGCGCCACGTCGCGCGTGATCGCGATGGTCTTTTTCCCGCACCCGATGACGGTCATCAACCCGAGCGCCGCCCCCCCCATGCTCATGGCGGTCGAACGCCGCGAGGAGCTTCTGCTTTCCTTGGGCGCGGACGAAGTCGTGCGGCTCGAGCCTTCCAAGGAACTGCTCTCACAGTCGCCGGACGAGTTTCTCAAGGATGTCTTCGAGCGGTTCGACCCGTGCGCGATCGTGGAAGGCCAGGATTTCCGTTTCGGCCGCGCTCGTTCCGGCGATGTGCGACTATTAAGGTCAGTCTGTTCCTCGCGCGGCGCGCACGCGGAGGTCGTCGAACCCGTCACCGTTGCGCTTTCGGATCAGTCCATCGTCATTGCCTCCAGTTCGATGACGCGCTGGCTCGTCGAGAACGGCCGCGTCGATGACGCCGCCCGCATCCTCGGCCGCCCGCACGAGCTCACCGGCACAGTCGTCCGCGGGGACCGTCGCGGCCGCGAACTCGGGTTCCCCACCGCCAACCTGCAGACCCAGTGCCTTCCCCCGCGCGACGGCGTGTACGGCGGGCGCGCCGTTCTGCCCGACGGCTCGCGCCTCCTCGCGGCGATCCACGTCGGCGCCCGCGCGACGTTCGACGATCCCATCCGGACCATCGAAGCCCATCTGCTCGATTGGCCGGGGACCGCGGCGGTGGGCGGCATCGAATACGGGTGGCCGCTTCGCCTCGAACTTGTCTCGTTTGTCCGCGACCAGGCCCGATTTCATTCCGTCGACGATCTGGTCCGTCAGATCGAACGCGATGTCGAGCGCGTGCGATCGCTCGACCGTTCGTTCGGTCCTGTACAGGAGGTGACCGTTTGACGACTCGCGCGCCAATGGCCCTGCCGCCCCAATCCGCCGAGTGGGTTTCCAATGAGACGCTCGACCGCATCGCTGAGCTGCTGCGGGACTCCAAGCGCGTCGTGCTGCTGACCCATTCGAAGCCCGACGGCGACGCCGCGGGATCGGTGCTCGCCCTCGCACGGGCGCTCCACCGGCTCCGGATCGAGGCCGTGCCGGTGTTCCTGAATCCCTGGTCGCCGCGATTCGATGGTCTCGTCGGATCCACGAAGGTGATCCACGAGCACAAGCACACCTGGAACGATCCCTTCTTCGAGTCCGTCGACCGCATCGCGATCTGCGACACCGGATCGTGGCAGCAGCTCGCCGATGCGAAACCGTGGCTCGAACCCCGCGCCGCGAGCGCCGTCCTGCTCGACCACCACGCGCACGGCGATCCGGCCGTCGCGGCGCACCGGTACGTCGATGTCACCGCCGCCGCGGCGTGCGAGATCGTCGCCGAGCTCTGCGTGAAGCTGCTGGGCGTTTCCGACGCGCGCCGCTTGCCTGTTGAGATCGCCGAGCCACTGTACCTGGGCGTCGCGACGGACACCGGCTGGTTCCATCACTCGAACATGACGAGCCGCTCGCTCCGCCTCGCCGCGGACCTGGTGGAGGCGGGTGTGGACCATAACAAGCTGTACCGCACGACCGAGCAGGCGGAGCGCGTCGAGCGGCTGCGCCTGATGGGGCGGGGCTTGCGATCGCTCGAGCTGCACGCGGGCGATACGGCCGCGGTGATCAGCATTTCGCAGTCCGACCTCGCCGAAACCGGCGCGACCCTCGACGAAGCGGGCGGTCTCAACGACCTGCCGATGACGGTCGCGTCCGTGCGCGTCTCCGCCGTGCTCATCGAGACCGAGCACCGCCTCACGAAAATCAGCTTGCGCAGCAAGGCGGGCGACGGCGGCGAAAGAGGCATCGACGTCAACCGCATCGCCCAGACCCTGGGCGGCGGCGGTCATTTCCATGCCGCGGGCGCGAAGCTCCAGTTGCCGCTCGCCGAAGCGAAAGCCCGCGTGATCGCTGCGATCACGGCGCCACCCAAGCCATGAAGCCGCGCGAAGGTCCCAGATCGTCCGCGGATCGTCCGCCCGGGCAGCCACGCGGCGGTCGCCCGCACGGCCGCAAGCCGCCACTGCGCCTCATGCCCACCACGCTGTGGGAGTACCCGAGCCAGCACCACGATTCGCCGAGCGGCGCGAGTTTCGGCGACAAGAACTACGCCGGCGCCACACCGAGCTGGGTCATCTGGCAGCTCCTGACCCGCTACACGCGCGAGGACGATCTGGTCGTCGATCCGATGTGCGGGAGCGGGACAACTCTTGACGTGGCGCGCGACCTGGACCGCCGCGCCCTCGGCTACGACGTCTCGCCGCGCCCCGGCCGCAGCGACATCTTCCGCGCCGACGCCCGCAAGCTCCCGCTCGAAGACGCGAAGGCCGACTTCGTTTTCATCGATCCGCCTTATTCAACCCATATCGACTACTCCGACGATCCCAAGTGCATCGGCAAGCTCGACGCCTTCGAGGCACCCCCCGCGAAGCGCCGAGACGGCGGCGAGAAAACCAAAAGTGGCGAAGGTGACGGGGCATCCCTCAACGCCTACTACACCGCCATGCGCGAGGTCATCCGCGAGATCCACCGAGTCCTCAAGCCGCGGCGCTACATGGCCCTCTACGTCAGCGATTCCTTCCGCAAAGGCGCCGGCCCCGACGCCAGCGGCTTCGCCCCGATCGGCTTCGACCTCTTCGCCCTGATGCGAGAGCGCTTCACGCCCGTCGACATCATCAGCGTCGTCCGCCACAACACCAAGCTCACCCGAGGTAACTGGCGCAAGGCCGCCGAGGAAGGCAACTTCTTCCTCCGCGGCTTCAACTACCTCTTCATCATGAAGAAGATGAACTGAGCGCGGAAGATCGCTGAACGCCAATGATGAACGCCCCGTGCCACCGACCGTGGCTCTGCACGGTCGGTGTTGTAGCGATCGGGAACCAAACGGTGCCACGACTATTCCGCTCTGGGAATAGTCGTGCGCCTCGCCACCCCGTCCATTACGAGCCCAATCAACTCAATCCCGGTCCGCTGATCGTCCCCGGTCCAAACGGCATCATGCGCTGCTGCCCGCCCGCGGCTCCCGCAAGCTTCGTCGCCGCCGACGGTCCCGCCGGCGCGGGCTGCGAAGCCGGCTGCGCTCCCGGTCTCTGCTGGGACGGCGGCGCCTGCCGCGCCGGCGCTTGCTGCGGCGGCGGCCCGACCTGCGGCATGAGCCGCATCTTGAAGATGTACTCCGCCGCGCGGTCCCGGATCTTCGAGAGGAACTCGCGGAAATGCCGCGAGCCCTCCCGCTTGTACTCGATGCGCGGGTCCTGCTGCGCGTAGCCGCGGAAGTTGATCGTGTCCCGGAGCTGGTCCATCGCGTAGAGGTGATCCTTCCACGCCGTGTCCAGCACCTCGAGCATCACGAACCGCTCGAACTGCACTTGCTCCGCGCGCAGCACCGACTCCACCCGCGCCTTGAGCTGCGAGGAAAGGTCCTCGCCGCGGAGTCGCCGGATATACGGCGGCAGCGCGACCTTGTACTTCTCCTGGAAGAACTTCGCCGCCTCGTCACCGTCGGTGATCGCGACCGCTTCCGCGATCGCTCGGGGGAGATGATCCTCCTCCAGGAACCGGCGCGACGCCTCGATCAGCTCCTCGCGGATCTTCTGGGGCGGCGTGGTGCGGACCTTGTCCTCGGTCCATCCGAGCGAGTACCGCTGGTTCGCCCAGTTGACGAGGTGCGCCAGCGCGTTCTGGGGCGACTGCTGCATGAGCGCCATCGTCATCTGGATCGCGAAGTCCACCGGGTACTCGATCTCGCGCTTGCGGTACTGCTCGAGCACGCGTCCGATCACCAGCGCGACGACGTCCTCGTTCTTCTCCTGCGCCGCGATCTCCTCGGCGGTGAACTCGATGTCGATGGTGCTCTTGAGCCACTTGGCGAGCTGCGCCGCCCCGTAGTTCTTGATGAGGTACTGCTCGACGTCGTCGAGATCCGTCTCATTGATGTGCGCCACCGCCGCGGTGTACAGCCGGTCGCCCACCTCCCGCGGCGACATGCTCCGGATCTCATCCGCCGACAGCTCGACCTTGAACCGCGTCGCCGCCCAGCTCGACAGCCCTTTGGTATCGATGTCCTCAGGCGCCGCGCCCTGGGGCATGTACTCGCCGA
>DASZQL010000186.1:0-10983 GCA_035549675.1 Phycisphaerales bacterium
GACGAGATGATCGCGTATGTGCGCTGGATCGGCGCCTATGAGTGCCCGACCTGCATCGCGTTCCCGACCCAACGCACGGCCACCGGCAGGCTCGTGTGGGACGAAGCGCCCGGCACACTCTCTGATGCCGATAAAGTGAACCTGCGAGCAAAGTTCGCCGACCATTTCGACACACTCCGGCCCGGCATGGCGGCGGACCCCGAACTGCGATTGGCGATCGATGCGATCCAGCAAGACGCCACGCTCTCCAGCCCGATCTATTCGGGTTACTGGAAAAATCTCGGTCTCGTCATGATCTTCGGCGCGCTCCTGCGCTCGCTGCGCTGGGTCACCGATTCGCTCCACGGCCACCGGACCGAAGCGATCCGCGAGTTCCGGCTCGCCTACGACCAGTGCCCGGGTTGCGCCTACGACATCCGAGGTCTGCCCAACCACCGCTGCCCCGAGTGCGGCGCGACGTGGACCTACCACGAGCTGGAAATGGCGCGAGAAAAACGTTCTCGGAACACTGAATGAAAGTCCCACGCAAGTTCGCCAACCCGGTTGTGAGCGTGCTGCTCTTTGCGGGGCTGTGGTGGACGCTGGAACAATTGCCGGTATCGCGATCGACGCTGGGAGCTTTCATGCATCCCGGAACAACAGTGTGCGGGGCTACTGGCTTTGATTGCGCCGTCTATCGTGACGGTGACAAGCTGCGGCTGCGCTACAGCTGGGAAGACACTTGGCCGTCCGAGAAGCCGGTCGCCACCGCGTGGTGGGCCGGGTGCGTGTGGCGCCACTCGGGCTGTGCGTTCTATACGCGGCGGACCGCTGGTGGCGAACTAGATTGGTACACCGCACCTGTCGCATTGACGGATCAAGAAAAAACATGGGTCAGAGCTCAGTTTGCCTCGGCCTTTGAAACGCGCTGGGGCGACCGGCCCGAAAGCCACGAGTTCGCCTCGTTTCTCCGCCAGGGCGATATTACCGTCGTACGCACCGTGTACTCCGGGTACCTGATGAACTCGGCTCTCATCGCCGTCTTCAGCGTGTTCCTGCTCTCGCTCGCGTGGGTGCCCGAGGCATGGCGGCGCTCGCGCATCGGCGTCCGCGCCTACCGCCTCGAACGCGCCCAGTGTCCCAACTGCGCCTATGACATCCGCGGCCTGCCCGATCGCCAATGTCCCGAGTGCGGCGCGATGTGGACCCACGACGAGTTGGAAATGGCGCGAGAAAAACGTTTTCAGAACACCTGAATGAAAGTCCCACGCAAGCTCGCCAACCCGGTCGTCAGCGTTCTGCTCTTCGCGGCGCTGTGGTGGACGCTCGCGCAGTTGCCGAAGCGCGATTCGATCTTGGGCGAAGCCATTTCAATCTCCCGGCGATCGCGCCCCATTGTTCCAAGCTGTTCCATAACCCGCGATGGCAACAATCAACCCGCATTGTGGACTGTGGGCATGAGCGACCCACAGCCCGTGGGCGATCAGGCCGTCGGTGATGTGGTCTGGGAGCCTTGGTTTTGCCATCCGACCGGCTTCGCCTTCCATACCGGTCGCGTTGTCCACGGCAACCTGCACTGGTCGATACGGACGGGAAATGTACTGACGGATGATGAGAAGAAACGATTGCGCCCGCAGTTCGTCGATTGCATGACCACGTATTGGTTCCCGCGCATCGACCCTGAAACGCAAGAAGCGATCGACGCCCTGCGTCAGGGCGACGTCACGATCACCCGCCCGATCTATTCCGGCTACTGGAAGAACGCCGGTCTCACGACCATGTTCTTCACGTTCCTGTTCTCGCTCGCCTGGGTGCCCGACGCCTGGCGTCGCTACCAGGTCGGCACGCGCGTGTTCCGTCTCGAGCGCAACCAATGCCCCGGTTGCGCCTACGACATCCGAGGTTTGCCCGACCGCCAGTGCCCCGAATGTGGCACGACATGGGATCATGACGAACTCGACGCCGCCCTCCAGAAGCGATATCCGAACGCCTGAATGAAAGTCCCTCGCCTGCTCGCCAACCCGATCGTGAGCGTCCTGCTTTTCGCGGGGCTGTGGTGGACGCTCGCGCAGCTTCCTGTCAGGGAAGTGGGAAGCACCGGAACGTCGACGTTGGGCGAACTCATTCGCACGGCGTGGAGGGCCATGGCTCATCGGGCGCGGTCCGGCATCCACGTTTACTCACCTTGCCTCTTTGTCTATCGCGATGAACAGGGCAAAGTGGTTCCGTGGTTCGATGGGGATTCGACGCCCCAGCCGGACCAGAAACCTGTCGCGCTCGCAAAGTGGAGAAACGCATTCTGGCGCGAGTCGGGCTTCGCGTTCCCGACCACCCGACAAGCCAGCGGCGTGCTGACTTGGTACGAGGATGTCCCTCCGCTTACCGACGACGAGAAACAACAGCTCCGGAGTCAGTTTGCCGACGCCGCACTTGCCGCATGGGGCGGCACGTCGGATCAACGTGAGCTGATCGGCTTTCTTCGTCAAGGCGACATCGCCGTCACCCGGCCGATTTATTCCGGCTATTTCAAGAACGCCGGCCTTCTCGCCATCCTCGTCGCGTTCATTCTCTCGCTCGCATGGGTGCCCGACGCGTGGCGACGCTTCTGCTTCGGCTCGCGCGCCTTCCGTCTCGAGTGCAACCAGTGCCCCAACTGTACCTACGACATCCGTGGCCTGCCCGATCGCCAATGTCCTGAATGCGGAGCGATCTGGAGCGAGGAGAAGGCGGCACGAATGCAATCGAAGCCGGCGAGTTGATGAGTGATCCCCCGTTCACGCTCGCACGCCGGGGCCACCACTCTCGAGGCTCGGATCGAGAGTGACGCAAGCCCCACCTCGCGGGCCGCAAGCCCCAACCCCTAAGCCCCATCCCGCATCCGCTACCCTTCACGAACCATGTCCGAAAAGCCCGATCCATCCTCGCCATCGCCCGCGCCCAAGCGATCGTTCCAGGCCCCCAAGGGCACGCGCGATCTCTACCCCGCCGACCTGCTCAAGAAGCGGTACATCGAGCACTGCTGGCGCGCGGTGTCCCTGCGCCATGGCTTCGACGAGATCGACGGCCCGACCTTCGAGACGGCCGACCTCTACCGCGTGAAATCCGGCGAAGGGATCCTTGGCGAGATGTTCGGCGTCTACAGCGGCAAGGACCCCTCCGACATCGAAGCCGTCCAACGCGGCGAGCCGCCCTTCGCCCTCCGTCCCGAGTTCACGCCGACGCTCGCGCGGATGTATGCCGCGCGGGCGAAGCAGCTCCCGCAGCCGACGAAGTGGTTCTGTGTGCCGAACTTCTTTCGCGCGGAGAGGCCACAGCGCGGGAGACTGCGCGAGTTTCAGCAGTGGAATGTGGATTTTCTGGGATCAACTCGTGTTGCATCGGATGACCTCGCCGAATCTGGAGGATCACCGTTCATTGATCTGGCCGAGGGCGAAGTTCTAGAAACTATTGCCAGCAGTCTGCAAGAGTTCGGCTTGCGATGTCCTGACTGCCGCATCAAGTGCAGCAGTCGCGAGTTTGTGAAAACACTTTTGTCACTTGGGGGATTCGTTGGGGAACAGGAAGTAGCAGTATTGAATCTGCTCGATCAGCTGGCAAAGCTATCGGAGTCAGATTTTCACCAGCGCGCGGTCGCCATCGGCATGTCTATGGAGACTAGCTCGCTCATTCGTGAAGTATTAACCTACGAACCCACAATCGATCGTACTGATATCAATAGAGCCAAGGCGCAGGCTCAAGAATATTTCGATTTTCTTCGTGACCGCGCCCGTCGAATTGGTGGCGCACGCGCCCCACAGCCAGTTCATCCGGATCAGGATCCGGTTAATGTCTTGATTGGTCACGCCACTGTCCTAACGTGGACGGCGGCGAGTCACAATATGTCCTCGTGGCTTGAGTTCGATCCGCGCATCGTCCGTGGTCTTGCCTATTACACAGGCACCGTCTTCGAAGTCATCGCCGAAGGCGAGCGCGCTGTCGCCGGCGGCGGGCGCTACGACAATCTCATCGAACTCTTCGGCGGCCCGCCAACTCCCGCCTGCGGCTTCGGCATGGGCGATGTCGTCCTCGCCAACCTCCTGCACGACAAGGGCCTCATGCCCGAGGGGCGCGAACTCGTCGAGGCGCTATCGCGCCCGCTGCCCATGCGGTGCGATGTCTTCGTCATTGGCGCCTCGCGTGAGGATGACAAGGAACAACGGAATATTGACTGGGCGATCTTGCCACTGATTGCGCATCTTCGGCATGGCGTTGAATCAGATGTGTACCTCGACTCGCGCGCGAGCGATGATGCCGCGAAGCGCATGAAGCCCTGGGCGGCGGCACGGTACCACGCGGCGCCCCTTCACGCTCGGCGCTCCTACAAGTCCACGCGCAACGTGGGCAAGCTCCTCGCCGACGCCTCCGGCGCCCACGCGCGGTACGCCGCGATCATCGAGCGCGTTGATGATTCAAGCGCACTTGCTGGCGTCTGCACCCTCAAGAACCTCGACACCGGCGAGCAAGTCAAGGATGTACCGCTGACCGACATTGCGGCGCGGATCAAATGAAATCATTCACCACAGAGGCACAGAGAAAAGACGAGAAAACACTCTTGTTTCAGAACAGGAACTCGGTCTTGCGTCTTGTCCGAACTCTGTGCCTCGGTGTCTCTGTGGTGAAGTTCTTCTTCAGCGGATGAACCGCATCCGCCCGATGTCCGGCACGATCGGCAGGTCCCCCACGCGGTACGGCGCCGGGAAGTAGACGAAGAACGCCTTGCCGAGCATCAGTTCGCGGGGGACGATGCCGGCTTCGCGGTCGATCGTGTCGGCGACCCATGGGTCAACGTCGGTCCACAGGCGGCCGTCCTTGCTCTGGGGGCTGTTGTCGCCCAGGCAGAAGAACTGGTCGGGGCCGAGCGTCGCGGGACGAGCCGGGAGGGCGGCGAGAGCGGGGGGGCTGTTCGGGACTTCGTAGTAGATGTCGCGGTCGAGACCGACGCGATAGAGCGTGGTCGCGGCGCCCTTGAAGGTCCACCACACGGTCGGCCGGTCGGGGGCGTAGGTCGCGGGGTCGGAGAGGGGGTTCTCGATGGGGCGGATTTCCATGTACCGGTCGGCGGATTCACCGGTGGCGAACTTGAGGCGCTCGCTGGGGCCCCAGTCGTACTCGCCGTGCGCGATCAGCTTGCCGTCCTCGTACAGCTCGAGCGTCTGGTCGAAGTGCCAGAACTCGATATTGGTGGCGCGCCCCGCTTCGAGCCCGTGCTTCATCGCGCCCGTCGCGAGCGTGGACCACTCGCCGACGGAGGTTGGAGCGGAACCGTCCTCGCCGCCGGTGATGGTGCGCATTCGCACCTCGGCGGTGCTGCCGTGGATGAAGGCCTGGAACTCGTGGCCGCGGGCGCGGATGGTGGCGGCGGCTTCAAGGCCCGCGCTGTCGGGCTTGATCGCGCAGCGCAGGCGCAGGTCGGAAACCGGGAAGGCGCGCTTCGCCGCGAGCGGGAACTCGTTGTACGGCACAAAGTCCCACAGCGGCCAGTTGTCGGTGTCCCATCGCAGCGTGGATTCGTCGGAGGAATCACAGCGGTAGACACGGTGGTCGTCGCTCTTCCACTGCTCGCTCATCCACGGCGCGATGAACCAGCTCCGCCCGTCGCGTTCGGTCGAGAGGGGCGCGTACTCGCTGGAGTAGATCGGGCGCCAGAGCGCTTCCTGAACGGGGTGGGGCTTGCGCTGGATCTTCCAGTCGCCGGCGGGGTCGGACTCGCCGGGGGCGCGCTTGGTGATCGGCCGGGCGAAGATGTCGCCGCCGGCGATCCAGATCTGCTCGTTGGGCAGGCCAATGAGGCGCTTGATGAAGTTCTGGTCGGAGAGCTCGGGGTTCTTGAAGACGACGACGTCGTAGCGTTTGGGTGGGAAGAGCTCGTAGAGGAACTTGAAGACGAGGATGCGGTCGCCGGAGCGGGCGCGCTTGTCCTCGGGGAAGGGCGAGTACCCGGCGCGGGTCGGGGGCACGGGCATGTACCCGGTGCCGCTGGGTGCCCGGCGCGCGGGCGTCGTCGGGTTCATGCGCGAGGTGCTCATGGGGTCGGTCACGATCGGCGCGCCGTTGGGCGAATCGCCCGTCGGCGGCCCCTGGATTGGGAAGGGGTACTCGAAGCCGCGCCGGTCGTGGTACCAGGGGTTCACCGGCCACTCATAGCCGGACTGGTCGCTCTTGAAGAGCATGTGCGCGCCGAGCAGCGTGGGGGCCATCGACCCCGTCGGGATGACGAACGCCTCGACGACGTAGGAGCGGAAGACGAGCGCCATGACGAAGGAGATGATCAGGGAGATCAGCGTCTCCTTGATGGAGCCGTCGTCCTGTTGCGGTTTGGAGCCGTCGGCGGCGATCTTCACCGCGGCTTTCACCACGCTCGTCGTGCCAAGGATGGGCGATCCGTCCTGCATGGGCAACACAATAGCCGTTTCGCGTTGTGTGGATGGCCGGTGTCCGGCCCAACCCCCCGCCTCTCGCGGGGAACCCTTCCGGGGCCGGGCGAGTATGATTCTTGGCCCACGTTTCCCGCAAACCCCAAGAGGTTCGCCATGGCCAAGATGTTCTACAGCCTCGAGGAAGCCGCCCAGAAGCTCCACAAGTCTCCCGACGAGGTCCGCCAGATGGCGGCCCGCAAGGAGATCACCGAGTTCCGCGACGGCGAGCGCCTCATCTTCAAGGTGGACCAGATCGACCTCCTCGCCGGCGAGGACGAGACCTCGGCGTCCGACATGTCCTCGATGATCCCGCTCGCCGACACCGGCGCGGGGACGGCGATGGGGACGGGCATCACCGACGCCGCGGGCGCCAGCGGCACGGGCGAGACGGACACCAAGCAGCGCTCGGGCATCTCGGTGTTCGACATCGACGCGACAGAGACGGCGGACCCCTCCGCGGCGACGGTCTCGGGCAGCGGCTTCGGCGAAGGTCTGAACGTGGAAGCGCTCGGCTCGGGCTCGGGTCTCATGGACATGGCCCGCGAGCCGGACGACACCTCGATCGGCGCCAGCGAATTGCTCGACGAGCTCTACCCCGGCGGCGGCGATTCCGGTCCTTCCGCATCGGGCTCGGGTGAAACCGTCGCGGGAAGCGGGCTCTTCGAAGCGGCCCCGGGCGAAGCCGAGTTGACCTCTGATACGCCGGTGCTCGTCGCGCCCATCGAAGCGTACGACGCCAAGGGCAGCGGCCTTGTCGGCGGCCTGAGCCTCGGCGCGGCGATCGCGCTGGCGCTTGCGGTCGCGGTGGTTCTCATGGGCCTCATCGGCGCGCCGCCTACCTTCTTCGCCACGTTCCTGGGCGGGAACATCCTCATCATGACCGGCATCCTGCTGGGCGTGGTGCTGGTGACGGCCGGGCTCGGCTTCTTCCTCGGGTCGAAGACGGCGTAAGCAGGTTGTAGCGGCCGCGCCTCCGCCGGCCGAATGCCGACGGACGACCTGCGAGGGCGCAGGCCGCTACACCGAACGCAAGCCGCTCTAGCTCATCTTGCCGAGCAGCGAGAGCGCGAGCTTGAGGCCCGCACCCTCGGGGCCGACGATGCTGCGGCTGATCTTATCGATCGAGTTGATGACGTCGAGCATCGCGTCGAGGCGCTGGTTGTGGAACTCCATGCGCTCGCGGGTAGCGCGGTCGTCCCCCCCGCCCTTCGCGCCGTTGCTCTTCGATGGGAGAGAGGTCATGTCGCGGATCTCGTAGAGCGAGGCGACGACGGGATCGACCTCGCGCTTCTTCCGCTCGCGCGCGATCGTCTTGAACATGGTCCAGACGTCGGCCTCGGCTTCGAAATACTCCTTGCGGTCGCCGCGCTTGTGGACGCGCCGGATGAGGCCCCAGTCCTGGAGGGAGCGGAGGGACATGGAGGCGTTGCCGCGGGAGATCTGGAGGCGCTCCATGAAATCGTCGGTGCAGAGGGCCTCGCCGGTGATGTAGAGGAGGGCATGGACCTCGGCCATGGTGCGCGAGATGCCCCACGCCGAGCCCATCTTGCCCCACGTCGTGACGAAGCGGTCCTGCGCCTCGGCGATGAGTTTGTCGGCGGCGGTGGTCACGGGATGAGCATACGGGCTTAGGGCTTGCGGAAGGCGGATCACGGCGTGGTCGGGAGCGATGGAGGCGGATAGTCTGACGGCAATGGCTATCGCCGCGGAACATCCGGGGAAGTTCGAAGCGCCGCGGGAGATGGCGATCCCCGGGACGCACGACGCGGTGATGCGCGTGCTCGCGCGGCACCTGGCGCCGAGCTCGCACGGGCGGGTGCTGGACGTCGGGGCCGGTGCGGGTGCGCTGTCGCTCAAGATGCACAAGGCGGGCTACAAAGTCAGCGCGTGCGATCTCGTGCCGGACATTTTCCGGTGCGTGGGGATCGAGTGCCGCGAGGTCGATGCGCACGGCGTGATGCCGTTCGAGAACAACCAGTTCGATGCGGTGGTGGCGATCGAGCTGGTCGAGCATCTGGACGGGCACCGCAAGCTCTTCAGCGAGGCGGCGCGGGTGCTGAAGCCGGGCGGGTTCCTGCTCTTCTCGACGCCGAATATTTTGTCACTGAAGTCGCGGATCATGTTCTTGTTCACCGGGTACTTCTATTCGTTCCCGCCATTGGATCCGACCGTGGATGCGCCGATCTCGCAGCACATCGCGAGCTTCACGCTGGACCGGTACCGGTTCATGCTCGGGCGGTGCGGATTGAAACTGGATGAACTGACGACGGACAAAATGCAGGGGACGTCGATGGCGTGGGGGTGGCTTTGGCCCCTCATCAAGCTGTTCACACGGATGAAGTACGGCGGCACGGCGAACGTGCGCGAGCAGAACAGCACGCCGGCGCTCTTCGGGCGGAAGCTGATGGTCGTTGCGAGGAAGCCCTGAGCCATGGCCGAGACGTTCTGGCTGAACGGAAAGTTCGTGGCGCGCGACGAGGCGCGGGTGTCGGCGTTCGACGCGGCGGTGCAGCACGGCGTGGGACTCTTCGAGACGATGATCGCGAGCGAGGGAAGGGTGTTCCGCGTCGAGAAACATCTGTCGCGGCTGGCGGAGTCGGCGAAGCGGCTGGGATTGTCTGATTCGCTGCGCGCTCCGCGGCTCGCGGAGGCGGTCGAGACGGTGGTCGAGCGGTCGGAACTGGCGAGCGGCGAGGGTCGCGCGCGGGTGCGGCTGACGGTGACGGGCGGCGACCTTAACCTCTTGTCGTCCACAGGGCGCGGGGCGGTCGATCCCACGGTGTTCATCGCCGTGACGCCGGCCACTCGGTACCCGCCCGAAATGTTCGAGCGCGGCGTTGCGGCGGTCATCGCGGACCTGCGCGTGAATCCGCTCGACCCCTTCGCCGGGCACAAGACGCTGAACTATTGGCCGCGGCTGCACGAGCTGCAGGTCGCGAGTTCCAAGGGCGCGGCGGAGGCGATCTTCTTCCAGGTGACGAACCACGTCGCGGGCGGCGCGGTGAGCAACCTCTTCGCGGTGAAGAACGGGGAGGTCTCGACGCCCGTCGCGCGGGGGGAGGAGGCGCGCGGGGCGATCGCGAGCCCGGTCTTGCCGGGCGTGACGCGCGGGTTCGTGATCGAGGAGATGGAGCGGCGCCGCACGCAGGTCCGCAAGCGGATGCTGAGCATCGATGACGTGCTCGAAGCGGACGAGGTGTTCCTGACGAACTCGAGCTGGGGCGTGCTGCCGATCGTGAAGATCGAGAGCAAGGAGATCGGGGCGGGTGGGGGCGAGCCGGGGGAGCTGTCGCGCGAGCTGCGCGCGGCATGGGTGAAAGCCGTCGAGGAAGAGCCGTGAGCGGCGCGGGGCGGTTCGAGCCGCGCGAGGCGCCGCTGAAGGACGGCCGGCGCGTGACGATCCGGCGCGTGGAGCTGGCGGATCTGGTGTCGTACTTCGAGATGGAGCGCGACTTGTTCCTCGCCGGGGTGGGCCAGGTGCGGTCACCGGACGAAACGCCCGACACGGTGGAGGGGCAGGAGGAGAAGCTCCGGCCGTGGATCGACGGCGATCACTCGGGCGTGAAGGGGCTGCAGCTCGTCGCGGTCGATGAGCGCGGCGAGATCGCGGGCGCGGCGCGGGTGCGGCGCGCGTCGCCGAAGCGGGTGCGGCACAACGCGACGCTCTCGGTGGGTGTGAAACCGTCGTGGCAGGGGCTGGGCGTGGGCCGGGCGCTGATGGTGGCGATGATCGACTGGTGCCGCGGGTGCTCGCACACGAACGCGGCGGCGAAGACTGGCGGCGTCACGCGCGTGGACCTGTGCGTCTTCGCGAACAACGCGAGGGCGATCGCGCTGTACGAGTCGCTGGGGTTCGCGCGGGTGGGCGTGCGGCACGGGTTCGTGCGGTTCGAAGATGGCAGGTGTGTGGACGATTATCTGATGGAGTTGATGCTCTGAGGCCATGAAGGAAACGAAATAGGTAGAAGAAATTCATTCGCGGACGAAGAGGGGCGTGCCGCCTCTCTGCAGCTGCGGATGAAGACAGAGGGTTGGAGAAGAACATAGAAGCAGGGAGCCCTCACCCCGGCCCTCTCCCAGAGGGAGAGGGGGCGGAGCGCACACGCGTGGAGCGGGCGCGCGGGAAAAGGGGGGCGGAGCGTGAGTTCGTCGCGAGGGGTGGTGTTCTACAATCGGGGCATGAACGCACAGGGAACTGAGAGACCGTCCGCCCCCGCGGCGCGGGTGGGCGGCGCGATGAAGAAGACGTTGGTTGTTCTTGGCGCGGTGGTGGGGGTATTCGTGCTGGTGGTGGGGGTGTTCGGTCCGGCGATCGCTTCGTCGGTGGCGCCGGGGATCATCGAGCGCGGCGTGAACGAGCAGATTCAGGGGAGCGCTTCGGTCTCGGGCGTTCATCTGAGCTGGGGCGGGCCGCTGCGCGTGGACTCGATCTCGCTGCGCGACCCGGGCGGGCGCGAGGTGATCAAGGCGAAGGCGAGCGTCGATGCGGGTCTGTGGCGGGTGATCACGGGGAATCTGGACCTCGGCGCGATCCGCGTCAAGGCGGACG
>DASZQL010000187.1:0-2142 GCA_035549675.1 Phycisphaerales bacterium
CAAGAGCACTTTGTTTGAATGAGTGAAAGGCCGTTATTGTCTCTGATTGATTCTGTCTCTGTGACTCTGTGCCTCTGTGGTGAAAAACTGATTCGATGACCACACCCTTCGACCCCAATCTCTGGAAAACCCGGCTCCGCGAGGCGGGGCTGCGCGTGACGGTCACTCGTCTCGCGGTGCTCCGGACGCTGCATGAGTCGCCCACGCCGCTATCGGCGCAGGAGGTCTTCGAGCGGCTTGACTCCCAGGGGGCGGACAGGGTGACCATCTACCGGACGCTCGCGAGCCTCGAGGAGGTGAAGCTGCTGCACCGGGTCGACCCGGGGGACCGCGTCTGGCGGTACGGGCTGCTGCAGAAATCGCACCACGAGCACGCGCACTTCGTGTGCGACGACTGCGGCGAGATCCGGTGCCTGGACGACGCGGCGGTGACGATCAGCTTCAGCTCCGCGGCGAAGCGCGCGGGCGAGAAGATCAGGGTGAAGCAGCACGACGTGTATCTGCACGGCGTGTGCGAGAAGTGCGAAGAGACGGGGAAGCCGGCGGGGACGGCGAAGACGGCGAAGGCGATGGCGGCGCGAAGGGCGACGAAGGCGAAGCCGAGGCGGAAGGGGTAAGGCGGAAGTTCGAACGCGGAATGCGGAAGTGGGAACGCGGAACCGCGGCGGCGGC
The DNA here is from genome assembly GCA_035549675.1 of Phycisphaerales bacterium. Classification (GTDB taxonomy): domain Bacteria; phylum Planctomycetota; class Phycisphaerae; order Phycisphaerales; family UBA1924; genus DASZQL01. Next base: position 673 of record DASZQL010000187.1, read on the forward strand.
GTCACTTCGTGCGGGGCTTCGCTTCGTCCTGCTTCTTCAGCCGTTCGATGTGAAACTTCAGGCGTTCGAGGAGTTTCTTTTCGCGCTCGGGGTCGCCGAAGCGGCCGAGCTTGGTCGCGGCGGCGTAGTCGGCGGGGGCGGTAGTCGCGCCGCTGCTCATGCTGCTTGGGGCACGTTCGTTGATGTCCACGCGCAGCCAGCCCGGGCGGTCGAGGGCGTCGAGGAGGCGGTAGAGGCGGCCGCCGGGAAGGTCGGATGTTTCGATGATGGCGAAGGAGCAGTCGGAGACGGCGGCGCGGACGGCGGGATCGAGGTCGCGGGTCGGGCCGCCGGGGATCGCGGGTCCGGCGGGGCCGAGGGAGGCGGCGACGCCTTCGGGCGCATCGCCACCGGCGCAGCCGGGGATGGTTATTGGGACGCAGGCGAGTGCGAAGATCGCCGATAACCCAAATAGGGTCCTAAAATAACCCCGATTTCGCGTCATCGGTGCTGTTGCGGGGGGCGTAGACTGTCGAGAATCACAGTCGCGGAGTGGTTCGGGGCTGTGGCCCCACCAGCGCAGCCGCGGAGTCACACGGAAGACTGTCCACTTGGAAGTGACCATTCGAGTTCCCCCGACGGCGGATCGCGTCTCAGTGTACGGGACGGCTGAGCGCAACCTCAAGATGATCCGCGAGGCGCTGGGCGTGAATGTCAGCGCGCGGGACGACACCGTCCGGCTGCGGGGTGATGGGCACGCTGTTGATGCGGCGAAGCGGGTGATCGACCGGTTGATCGAGGCGTCGGATCGGGAAAGGCCGCTGTCGAACAAGCAGGTTTTGGATGCGATCGCGGAGGCGGGGTGGCGGAACGGGTCACCGGAGAACGGGGAGGCGGGGGTCGGAGAGGCGGCAGGGGGAGCGGTTCGCTGGTCGGAGCGGATGAACGTCTATTCGGGCGGAAGGCCGGTCGCGCCGAAGAGCCCGAACCAGGCGGCGTACCTGCGGGCGATCGAGGAGCACGATCTTGTCTTCGGCATCGGGCCGGCGGGGACGGGGAAGACGTACCTCGCGGTGGCGGCGGCGGTGCAGCTGCTGCGGGCGGGTCGGGTGAAGAAGGCGATCCTCGCGCGGCCGGCGGTCGAGGCCGGGGAGCGGCTGGGGTTTTTGCCGGGGGACCAGTTCGCGAAGGTGAACCCGTATCTGAGGCCGCTCTTTGATGCGCTGCACGACATGATGGACTACGGCACGATCAAGCGCTTCATGGCGAGTGACGTGCTGGAGGTGGTGCCGCTGGCGTACATGCGGGGGCGGACGCTCAACGACGCGGTGATCATCCTGGATGAAGCGCAGAACTCGACGCGCGGGCAGATGCAGATGTTCCTGACGCGGATGGGGCAGCGCTCGAAGATGATCGTCACGGGGGATCCGACGCAGATCGACCTGCCGGAGCCGAAGGAGAGCGGGTTGTTTGATGCGCTCAAGCGATTGG
>DASZQL010000188.1:0-8273 GCA_035549675.1 Phycisphaerales bacterium
GACGCGCCCTCGTCGGGGGAACGAACGCTCGCTGCGCCTGGCTTGTGCTCCGAGTGCGGTGTGCACGGAAACCTCCTCTCGATGCGGTGGGCATCGTTTTCGTGTTATGCGGCGGCTTTCAACTTCTCGTTATGGACCAGCGATCGCACGGCGTGAAGGACCACGGGGTCCCAGGTGGCGCCGGGTTGCCGCTCGAGCTCTTCGACCGCCCGGTCGAGGGTGCGGCGGCGCGCGTACGGGCGTTCCTCGATCATGGCGGCGAGCGCGTCGGACGCGGCGAGGATCTGCAAGTCGGGAGAGCTCACCGCGGACGAGAGTCGGCCGGGAGGGTGGTCGTGATTCCACGCGGCGCCGCCGCGGGCCAACTCAACGACCGGTCTGGGGAGTTCGAGAGCGGCGGCAATTTCGGGCCCGAGCCTGGCGTTCTCGGCCACGAAGCGCCGCTCGTCCGCGGTGAGAGGACCGCTGCGCGCGAGGAGCGATTCGGGGGCGGCGGCGCGGCCGGCGCTTTGCATCGCGACGGCCTCGGCGATGGCGAGGACCTGGTCCTCGCACCGGTTCATGGCGCCGCCGATGCCGAGCGCGATCCCGCGGGCGATTGACGCGTGGTGGACGGCGCATCGTCTCTGCGCGGGGCCGAGGAATCCGTCGATCGCGTTGAGATACCGGTCGATGCGCTGCTCGGGGGTAAGGCCGGGCTCGGATTCGATTTGCTCGGCGAGCTCGACCATGACCGCCATCGGCCAGGTGCAGACGCGATTCTTGCCGCGCTCCTTGGCGAGCAAGAGGGCGCGATCGGCGATGCAGACCGTTCCTTCGCAAAGCTCGTCAATTGGAACGACGGCGACGCCGGCGCTCATGGTGACCCGCAGGTGGTCGTCGCCCGTATCGAACTCGCACAGCTCGACCTGGCGACGGAGGTGCTCGGCCCAGGTCCAGGCTTCGGCGAGCGAACTCGCGGCTTTGAGGACCAGGAACTCTTCCCCGCCCCAGCGAACAGCGGTTTCTCCGGCGGAGGCGGAGGCGAGCAGGACCTCGCCGAGGGTCTTCAGGACGCGGTCGCCCGCGTCGTGACCGCAGGAATCGTTGATGGTCTTGAAGTTGTCGAGGTCGAGCAGCAGGCAGGCGACGTGCGAGCGGCGGTCGCGGCGCCAGCGGTCGGAGTTGAGGAGGCGCTCGACGTAACGGCGGTTATTGAGGCCCGTGAGCGGGTCGGTGTCGGCGGCGCGGCGCAGGGAGCGGAAGCGCCTGTTGATGCGGCGCCGCTCGCGGCGCGCGGTCCGCGAGCGCTCGATGGTGGCCTCCAGTCGCTCCCAAAGGAAAAGGACATTCGTTGATTCTTCTGCGGGGGCGGCGTCGGCGGCGCCGCGGCGGATCCATTCTCCGGAGGTGATCGTGGATTCCGGTCCACGCAGGATGACTACGGGGGCCGCGTCCCGCAGCTCGCGTGATTGCAGGTCGACCGCGTCGCTCAGAGCGATGGATTCCTCGATGACGATCGCGTCGATGTGGTTCTCGCGAGCGAACTGGATCAGCTCATCGACGGAGGAGACCACGCTGACGCTCGATTCCCAGCGGGTATCGAGGAGCAGCACGGCCATCTGGCGGCCACGCTGGGCGTCTGAGATCGCGATGACAATTTTCAGTTCCGACATCGAGGGCTGGCTCCCGTCGCCCCATCGTCGGCGCGACGGGTCGGGCCGGTTGACGCCGTTCCATGAAACCGCGCGGCGGGTCGTGGCACGACTGGATCGAGCGACACAACGCGCACAGATTGCTTGTTATGATGAATCACCATCTAGCTTATTTCTCATTTTGAAACGAATGATCCCCACAACGTGGCCGCCGAACACGGGGGTGACGCGGCGGCCTCGAGGGCGCGGACCACCCCGATCGGGTCGGCTTTGACGGCGCCCGCGGCGGGTGCTTCCATGCGTGGGGGCGCGGGCGGCGGATTGCGGACCCGCCGGTAGCTGTCATTTCATGCAAAGCCGCGGCCGTTTCCACCCGATTTCAGCGGAGTTCTTGTGAAGACCGATTCACCCTACACTATTGCAGTCCGTGAGCGAGACCACTCCCGGAGGCATCCCCACGACCTCTCCGCCCTCCAAACCATCGTCCGCCGGCTCGGGTGTTGCGTCACTGTCTGATACGGCCACGCCGCTGAGCATGCCCGACGACGCGCCGCCTCCAGTTTCGGCTTCGAGCGCGAAGGGCTCGGCTTCGTCGTCGCGTCAGCATGAGACCTCGACGCCGATTTTCGATACGGAGCCGTCGCGGGCGTCGCCTCAATCCACGCACTCGGGCCATGACACGCACGCGCTGACGCCGGAGGCGGTTGACACGATCATCGGGCGCCTGGCGGTCGAGCAAGGGCTGGCGACACAAACGGAGGTGGATGAGTGCCGCCGGCAGCAGGGCGGCCGTCGGATGTGGAACGTGCGGACGCTCTCAGAGGTTCTCGTCAAGAACAAGTACGTCACCGAGACGCAGCTCGCGCGGTTGCAGACGCTGATCGACGCCGAGCGCACGGGCCGGAAGATCCCGGGTTACAAGATCATGGGGCAGGTCGGCAAGGGGGCGTCGGCTGTCGTCTTCAAGGCGCGACAGGTGAACCTCGACCGGCTGGTCGCGATCAAGGTGATGCAGAAGAAGTCGCAGGCGGACCGGCAGGCGGCGGAGCGCTTCTACGCCGAGGCGCGGTCCGCGGCGGCGCTGAACCACCCGAACATCGTGCAGGCGTTCGACGTGGGCTCGGGCGGGGATTTCCACTATTTCGTGATGGAATACGTCGAGGGCGCCACGGTCCACGACCTGATCCAGGAACTCGGGCGCATCCGCGAGGAAACGGCGCTCGACATCATCATCGCGGTGGCCGATGCGCTGCAGCACGCGCACCAGAAGGGACTGATCCACCGGGATGTGAAGCCCAAGAACGTCATTATGGCGGCGGGGAACATCCCCAAGCTTGCGGACCTGGGCCTTGCGCGGGCGCTGGGCGACAAGGCGACGGCCCTGGCGGAGAAAGGGCAGGCGCTGGGCACGCCGTTCTATATCTCACCCGAGCAGGTCCGGGGCGACGAGTACATCGGGCCGGAGTCGGACATCTATTCGCTGGGCGCGACGTTCTACTACATGGTGACGGGGCGCGTGCCGTTCGAGGGGAAGACGGCGGAAGAGGTGATGAACAAGCACCTGTACACGACGCTCGAGCCGCCGACGGCGGTGTTGCCGGACCTGACGCCGGGCTTGGGCGAGGTGATCGAGAAAATGCTGGCGAAAGACGCCAAAGCTCGCTACACGGACTGCGCGGATCTGCTGCTTGATCTGCGCGCGTGGAAGGCGGTCATCGTGCTGAAGCAGACGAGCCCGACGGCGCGGCCCGGCGCATGAGCGCCCCACCATCTCCGCCGCCCCTTTTCCATGTGGTTCTGCTAGAACCTGAGATCCCCAATAACACCGGCAACATCGGGCGAACGTGCGTCGCGACGGGGTGCGCGCTTCACCTGATCCATCCGTTGGGTTTCGATACGTCCGTCAAAGCGCTCCGGCGCGCGGGGTTGGACTACTGGCCGCGGTTGACAGTGCGCGAGCATGCGAACTGGGAGGCGTATCTCGGGGTGGTGTCATCGGTGAGCGAGCCGCGGCTGTGGTTCACGTCCGGGAAGCGCGGCGTGCCGCCTTGGGAAGCGGAACTGCGCGCGGGCGATCATTTTGTCTTCGGTAAAGAAACGCGCGGCGTGCCGGATGAACTGCTGGATCGGCATCCCGATCGGGCGCTGATGCTGCCGATGGCGCCGAACGAGCGCGGGTTGAATGTGGCGACGGCGGTGTGCGCTGTGGTGTACGAGGGGATCCGCCAGTGCATCGGGCGGGGCGAATGCCGTACGAACGCGCAAAATCGGCTTGAAAGATGAGGTTGCCCAAACCCCCTCTTTCAGGCTGATTTCACACATTGCGGCCACATTCCAGTCGGAAAGGACCTCAAAATCATTATTTTCGATGAGGTTCCGCTTGCAACGTTAGTTGTTGAAATTCAACCATTTGCGCGTACCGCCCGGCATGAATCCGAGAGTGTGCCATGAGCAACGCCAAGAAACGACGCTTCACAATCCATGCAACCGCGCGCGCTGCAACGGCGGATAAGCCTTCGGTTGGTGGGCGAGCCAAGACGCTTCCTTCCTCCCAGGTGTCGGCTTCGTGGGACGCAACAGGGGAGAACGGAACAATGAATCGCATTCGGAGTTGGAGCGCGATTGCGCTCGGCGCTATCGGTCTGACGTTGCTCGCGGGTGAGGCCGCGGGCGCGCCGGTGAGGGCTCTCTTTTCGACGATCCAGTCGCACCCGAGTTCGCTGGTGCCGGGCGGGGGCGGGGCGCGCTTCCGTCAGACGGCGGACGCGTTCCTCAGGCCGTACGCGGCGCCGATCGGGAAGAGATGGGTCATCAAGGCGCACACGACCGACAGCGCGAGTTCCAACGAGGTCATCATCGCCGGGAACGGGATCAGCGCGATCCGCGCGCTCAAGAAAGGCGACGCGTCGCCGATCGCCGGCGCGAGCTACGGCTACTTCGGCTCGGCGTGCGGCGTCGATGGGGCCGGCAATGTCGTCGCGAGTTCGTTTCTCGAGGGGGCTCCGGCTGGGACGAACGCGAGTGTCGTGCGAGTGTTCGGCGGCACGCCGACCATCTTCGCTTGTGCCGGCGCTTCGGCGCCGGGACTGAATGATCCGACCGGCCCCACCGGCGATGAGCTCTTCGGCGCGAACTTCGATTCGGCGGGCATGACTCCCGGGGGCATCCCGTTTTTTCGCAACGACAACATCGTCAACGTGAACTCATCGTGCCGGTCGGCGGTTTTCTTCGGCACGAATCCCATTGCGCAACAGGGGGTGAGCTACCCTGGGGTTCACTTCGATTCGTTCACCTGCACGCTGTCCAGCCATTTTCAGACGACGGGCACGACGTGGATCGTGGATGGCGATATCGACGCCACGTCGGGGATTCAGGAAGCCGTGGTCGTCAACGGCGCCGTGCTTTGCCAGGTGGGCGAGCCGGCGTTCGGCTTTGTGCCCGACGTCGAAGAGATCGACGGCATTGATCTCGTCAGCGACGCCTGGTTCGTCCGCGGTCGGAATCAGGACGGCGTGTGCTGGGCGGTCCGCAACAACGTCCTGCTCGGCGTCTCCTTCCTGCCCATCGTTTCGGGTTCGACCGAACATTTCCAAGGGCGCTTCCTGTGGGCGACGGGTTCGGGGAGCGGCTCATACGTGGTCTGTTGCGGCACGGACCAGCCCGACCTCGCGCGCAACCAGGTGGTCGTTCTCAATCGCAACACGGTCGTCGCCCGCACGGGCGACCCGGTCGACCTCGATCACAACGGCGTGTTCGACGACGATGTGTACATCCGTTCCTTCCTGGAACACTCCGCGGCGATGACGGGTCACGGCATGCTGGTGTTCGCCGCGAGTCTTCGGAGCGGTTCGGGGCAGGACCTCGGCTCGGCTCTCCTCCGCGCCCGGCTGTTCTGCGTCGGCGATGTCAACCTGGATGGCATCGTCGGCATCGGCGACGTGGGCGTGATGATCTCGCACTGGAACACCAGCGTGTCCACGGGCACGTTTGGCGACGTCAACGAGGATGGCCAGGTCAACCTCGCGGACCTCGCGTTCGTGATCCAGAACTGGGCGGAGAACTGCAACGAGTAGGGCGGCAGGCGGAAGCGAGAGAACGGAAGTTCGGAGCGATTGTTTCACTCATCGCCCGGCGGCTGAACGTTAACCACCCGTTTCACAACGGGAACCGCTCGCACATCGAAGCCACTTCCGTTCGTACGGCGCTGCAGGCTGAGGCGTCGCCCTTTGCCCCGAGCACTCGGTCGATCCAGTCGGCGATGGTGCCCATGTCGGCTTCCTTGAGGCCGCGTGTCGTGGTTGCGGGTGAGCCGAGGCGGAGGCCGCTGGTGAACTTGGGCGGGCGCGGGTCGCTCGGAATTCCGTTCTTGTTGGTGATGATGCCCGCGGCTTCGAGCCATTTCTCGGCGTCGGCGCCGCTGAGGTTTTCGTCGCGGGTGCGGAGATCGACGAGCATCAAGTGGTTGTCGGTGCCGTCGGTGGTGATGCGGTATTTCCGCTGGATCAGTGCCGCCGCGAGCGCGGAAGCATTTTTCACGACTTGTTTCTGATAGGCGGTGAACTCGGGCTTGAGCGCCTCGCCGAACGCGATGGCCTTCGCAAAGACGACGTGCATGAGCGGGCCGCCCTGCACGCCCGGGAAGAGAGACTTGTCGATTTTCTTGGCGAGTTCCTCGTCGTTCGTCATGATGATCCCGCCGCGCGGGCCCCGGAGGGTTTTGTGCGTGGTCGTGGTGACGACGTGGGCGTGGGGGAATGGCGAGGGATGCACGCCCGCGGCGACGAGACCCGCGATGTGGGCGATGTCGGCCATGAGGAGCGCGCCGCATTCGTCGGCGATGGCGCGGAAACGAGCGAAGTCGATCACGCGCGGGTAGGCGGAATAGCCGCAGAGGAGAGCCTTGGGCTTGTGTTCGAGGCAGACGGTGCGGACTGCGTCGTAGTCGATGCGCTCGAAGTTCGGAGAAGCCGCGTCGTAGACGAGCGGGTAGTGGACAGGCTTGTAGAACATGCCCGAGAAGTTGAGCTTCATGCCGTGAGAGAGGTGTCCGCCGTCCTTGAGGATGAGCGAGCAGAAGGTCGAGCCGGGCTCCATCATGGCGATGAACGCGGCGGTATTGGCCTGCGCACCGGAGTGAGGCTGAACGTTGACGAACTTGCAACCGAAAAGCCTTTTCGCGCGCTCGCGGGCGAGGTCCTCCGCTTGGTCATTGAACTCGCAGCCGCCGTAGTACCGGGCGCCGGGATACCCTTCGGCGTACTTGTTGGTGAAGCACGTCCCCATCGCGTGCATGACTGCCGGGGAGACGTGGTTCTCACTGGCGATGAGCTCGAGCGTGGAGGCCTGGCGCTTCTGCTCGCGCTGCAGGATCGCCGCGGCGTCGGGGTCCTGAGAGTTGATGAGGTTGACGACGGAGCTGGTGAGCGGGTCGTGGGCCATCGGGGTCTCCTGGCCTCAGCATAAACGAGGCGCGGGCCCGCTCGTCTATCTGAACAACGCACGGTCGATGGATCGCTGCAGGCTCAAGAAATACGACCACGGCAGGTAATACATGGCGATGGTCGCGGCAAGGATTGCGATGAGCAGTACCGCCACGGCGACGGCCGGCGCATGGCGCACTTTGAGATATCGTGATTCAGCCGCGATCCAGAAGAGCAAGAGCCAAAGAAGGGAGGTCAGCACGCCGATCGGCTCGCCGTATTCCATCCAGTTGCTCATCTGCTTGAGGGAGATGAGCCAGATGGGGTCGCCGATTTTCACCTGAAGCCAACCTGCATCGAAGATGCTGCGGAGCGCGATCGTGGTGGAGAGCACGAAGGCGACGCCTGCCAAGGAATACGCGGCGGCGCGCCAGAGGTGACGCAGGCGGACGCGGGCCTGTGACATAGATTGCGTGATGGTCAGGTGCGCGGGGACAACGAGCGCGGCGGTGAGAAAGATGTAGAACACAGTTCCGAATGAGCTGAGCCGTGCGCACAGGGAAGTAATGCCCCAATACCAGAACGGCAGGAAGAAAGACATGACGTACTCGGGGACTGTGTAGGCCACCATTCCGCCGTGGTACCAGATGCCGGTGCCGAGGAACTGGCGAAGCACGACAGCATTCACGGTTGACGCCGTGAGCCAGATGCAGGCGAACATGGCGAACGCGAAAAGCGCGAGTCGCCCCGGACCAACGGGGTGCTCGATACGTAGGGCGGTCCAGAAGTGGACGAAACGAGCGGTTCGCGCGCCGGCGTTGAGGAACGACCACGGCGTGACCCGCCGGAGATGCTCGAACGACCAAGCCGGGTACGTGTGAACCGGTGAAAAGAGCACGCCCCACTCGAACTCGAGGCCGCACTCGCTGCATCGGCCTTGGAGCGGACAGGATTCGATCCACGACGGTGGAAGGCCCGCGAGGTCGTAGCCGCACCGGGGGCATTCGCAGGACCGTTTGCTCGGGGGCGGATCAGACGATTCAACAACGACCGTGCCGGGCGGTTCGGTGGGCACAGACCGCGCTGGCGGCTCCGTGACGGCCATGCGAACGAATATACGGGCGCGCGGCGCCGCGGATTCAGCGGGACGAGCGATCGAGCGCCTTCAACGTGGCGGAAATCCGCCTGAGGGAGAGCCTCTGAACGGCCGGTTATGCGT
>DASZQL010000189.1:0-15196 GCA_035549675.1 Phycisphaerales bacterium
TCGATGGCTTGGGTCTTTGACGCGCCTCGGGTCGAACCGGCGGTGTTCCTGCCGTGGATCCAGCGGCGGATCGGGATTTCAATCGAACACAAGCGCGTCGGCTCGCTCCGCGATACATCGGGCGATGCGGTCGTGAACTGCACGGGCCTCGGCGCGCGAACGCTTGCCGATGACCAATCCATGCGAGCTGTTTATGGCGGAATAGTTGTTGTGGAGCCCGGCATGCTCGATCTGACCGTCTCCATCTCGGACGACCGCCGCGCAAGCGACCGGCGCGACACTGATTTTTTCTATTCGATCCCGCGCCGAAACGAAGTCGTGCTGGGCGGCACCGCCGAGCCTTGCTCCGATGACCGTTCTCTTGTCGTGACCGATGCCGAGCGCGAGGGCATCCTCGCGCGGTGCCGAGCAGCCGGGCTGGAGCCGCCTCGCGTAATTCGCTGTTACGGCGGGCTGCGTCCCTTCCGGCCGAGCGTGCGCGTGGAACGCGACCCGCGCGACCCGCGCGTCATCCACAACTACGGGCACGGCGGCGCGGGGTACACCCTTTCATGGGGCTGTGCCCTCGACGTCGTGAAACTGGTGGGCGAACACGCATGACCATCCGCAAGGCCCCCAGCGAGTTCATCGTCGAGGAGCGCATCGGCGACGCCTTCCGCGAGGCGCTCGCCGAGAAGCACGATATCGCGCACACGAACGCGACCTTTGAACTGCGAAAAGTCTCCCTCACGACGCCCGATGCCGCGCGGCTGCTCGCGCGTGAACTCGGCGCGAGTCCTGGTGCGGTTTCTTACGCCGGTCTCAAGGACCGACACGCCGAGACCGTGCAGTGGATGACCGTCGAAAGCCGCGCCATCCGCTCGGAACCGAAGGAAGTCATCGAGGGTCATAACTGGGCCGCGCGTCTTGTGGGCTGGTCGCCCCGCGCGATCCTGGCCGAAGCGATCGATGGCAACCGCTTCACCATCGTCGTCCGCAATCTGTCGAAGGAAACCAGCGCCGAGATGGACCGTCGAGTCTCGCTGCTCCGCGACGAGTCCGGGGCGCTGCTCATCGTCAACTATTTCGGAGCCCAGCGGTTCGGCTCCGCGCGCCACGGCAAAGGCTTCGCCGGTCCCGCGCTGATCCGGGGCGATTTCGAAGCCGCCCTCCGTCTTCTGATCGCCACCCCGGCTCGCAAGGACTCGGGCAAGACCCGCGCGATCACCCGCGCCGCCGCGACGCACTGGGGGAAGTGGGAGAAGCTTCTCGCGGAGATGCCCTCGTCACCGGAACGGCGCGCGATCGACGCACTCGCCAGCGGCGGGTCGTTCAAGGAGGCGTTCTGCCTGCTGCCCGCGATTACACAGCAGATGGCGGTCGAGGCGTACCAGTCGCTCCTGTGGAACCAGGCGGCGCGGCGGATCGCCGATCAGATCGCCGCGACATCTGGTAGTGGGGCGAGAAGCGGGGACCGAAAGGGCACGCCCGCCATCCTGAAATCGCCGGACGACTTTGGCGAGATGCGCTTTCCGATCGCGCAAGCGGTCGCAGCAACTTGGCGGGATATTCAGCTGCCGCTGTTTGCGAAAGGAACCGAGCTGCGCGAGCCTTGGAAGCGGGCGGCCGAAGAGACTCTGCGCACGGAAGGGATTACAGTTGGTGACTTGCGCATCCCGGGCCTGAAGAAGCCGTACTTCGGTGAAGCGATGCGCCCGCTCTTTGCCCGCGCGGATCACTTTGAGTTGAGCAAGCCGGAGAAGGACGAAACGTCCAAATCGGATCGCTGCAAGCGTTTGCTCACCTTCGACCTGCCGCGGGGGGCATACGCGACCGTGGTGCTGCGTGCCCTCGGTCAATAGAGGCGGGGGCGCGATTGAAGATCGCTCCCTTACGGTCGCGGCTCGTTCGCGAAAAGCACCGACTCACTCCGGCATCGCGGTGAGTTCTTTCTCATCGATCCGTTCGATCGACGCGCCGAGCGCGTTGAGGCGGTCTTCCATGCGTTCATAGCCGCGGTCGAGGTGGTAGACGCGGCGCACCGTGGTCCGTCCCTTGGCCGCGAGACCGGCAATGATGAGCGACGCCGAAGCGCGAAGGTCGCTCGCCATGACGGGCGCGCCGACGAGCTGCTTGACGCCGCTGACCACGACCGTGGGGCCCTGGTGGAAGAGCTGCGCGCCCATTCGGGCGAGCTCCGGCACGTGCAGGAACCGCTGCGGATAAATCCGTTCCGTCACGACGCTGTTGCCGTCGGCGAGGCAGAGCATCGCCATGAGCTGCGCCTGCAGGTCCGTCGGGAACCCCGGGTGCGGCTGCGTCGTGACTTCGATCGGCCGCAGGTTCCGATCGCAGGTGATCTCGACGCTCGCCCGCATCGCGTCGCGGGGCGGATTTTCCAAAAGCCGGAAGTGCACGCCGACGTGCTCGAGCCTGTCCTGGGCCGCCATGAGCGCATCGACCGGGCAGTTGTCGAGGATGACCTGGCCGTTCGTGATCGCCGCGGCGCACATGTACGTGCCCGCCTCGATGCGGTCGGGAATGACCTCGTGCGTGGCGCCGTGGAGTTCCTTGACACCCTCGATCACGATCCGGGGCGTGCCCGCCCCACGGATGTGCGCCCCCATCTTGTTGAGCAGGTCCGCCAGGTCCGCGACCTCCGGTTCGCACGCGGCGGATTCGATCACGGTCGTGCCGTGGGCTAACGCCGCCGCGGACATCACATTCGCCGTCCCCAGCACCGTGGGGCCGAACGGTCCGCCGAGGAAGATGCGCGTGCCCTTGAGCCGGCCGCCCTTCGGCGCCCGGGCGACGATGTCGCCGGATTCCAGGGAAATTTCCGCGCCAAGCGCCGCGAGACCCCGCAGGTGAATATCAACCGGTCGGTCCCCGATCGCGCACCCGCCCGGCATCGACACGCGGGCGAGCCCGCGGCGAGCCAGCAGCGGTCCCAGCACGCAGATGCTCGCCCGCATCGTTCGCACGATGTCGTACCGCGCCGATGAGGCCGATTCGTCACGCACTTTGAGCCGCAGAGCCCCGCCCTCGCCGGCCTCCTCGACGTCGCACCCGAGCTCCGCGAGCAGCTTCCGCATGTTGGCGATGTCCGCCAGCCGCGGCACGCTCAGCAGGTTCACCGGCTGGTCCGTGAGAAGGGCCGCGGCGAGGATCGGCAGGGCCGAGTTCTTGGATCCGTTGACCCGGAGCCGCCCGGAAAGCCGCCGACCGCCCTCGATGATGAACGCGTCCACTCGCGGACCCTCCGTGACCCGGGCCACCGTCCGTGGCTTGGCCTGGGTCCGATCATAGGGGCCCGCAAACGACGGAACGGCCGGGGTATCTGTGAGCATCTTCGCTCATCGGCATAGAGCGCAAGGTCGCCGGAGTTTTCCGGCGTCATCCATTGTCCGGCACGGCCGGGATCGTACCGTTCAGTCGGCAGTCATCGAGAACCCGAGCGCTCGCCGGCTCTGTGCCGACCGGTGGACGCCCGAACGGGAGCTGGGAGTATGGACCGCTCGACCAAACTGAAGGGAACAGTGCTCGGGGGGCTGTGCCTGACGGCCGCTGCCCTGCTGGCGTCGATCGCGGGCACGCCCCAGGCCGCGGAAGCACGACCGGATGACTCCGGCGTGGCGAGCACCATCACGCTGACGGGCGTCGTACGCGACTTCAAGGGGGTCAGTGAAAACGGCGGCCACGCCGATTTCGAGATCACTCCCAACGGCGGCTACGGTCACTACGCGGCCAACATTGCCGCCACCCTCGACGCCGACGGCAAACCGACGTTTACGGGCACCGGCAAGCGGGTCGCGACCGAGTGGACCGACAACCGAGGCCGGAACATCAACCCCTCGATGTTCGATTCATCCCGCGGCGACCGCGCGGGCGCCTGGGGCGCCGCCAGCACCGGCGGCCTCACCACCGCCGCCCGCTTTGCACAGTGGTTCCGAGACGTGCCGAATGTCAACTCCTCGGCCCCGCTCTCGATCACGCTGGTCTGGGACGCCCAGAACCGCAAGTATGTCTTCGACGACCGCAACGACCAGCTCTACTCCAGCCGCGGCGGCTTCTTCCCCATCAACAACCAGCTCTACGGCAACACCCCCGGTCAGCAGAAGAACTTCCACTTCACCTACGAACTCAACACCGAGTTCGTCTACCACCGCGGCCAGGGCCAGGTCTTCCAGTTCCGCGGCGACGACGACGTCTGGGTCTTCATCGACAACAAGCTCGTCATCGACATCGGCGGCATCCACTCCGCCGTCGAGCAGGTCGTCGAGCTCGATCGCCTCGCCTGGCTCGAGGACAACAAGATCTATTCGCTGAAGTTCTTCTTCGCCGAGCGCCACACGACGCAATCGAACTTCCGCATCGAAACGACCCTGAACCTCCGCAACGCCGAACTGCCGAACACCTCCAACCTGTACGACTAACGCACAGGGAACTCGGCGAATGTGGAGCCACGCACGGCGCCCGGGACAACCTTCCCGGGCGCTGTTTTTCTATTTGGTCGACGGCGGCGGCCCCTGCTCGACCGGGTTCCCATTCTTGGTCCACGCATCGAGCCCGCCTTCGAGCAGCCGGGCATGGTCCTGCTTGGCGTGATAGAAGCGCTTGACGAGCGCCTCGGCTCGCACGGTGCCGGGGTTCTGGCCGTAGATGATGAGTTCCTTGTACTCATCGAACGCCGGATCGGGATCGTGAATGTCCACGTTCCAGGGGTCCATATGCCGGGCCCGCGGAATCCGCGATTTGGCATATTCATCCGCTGTGCGGGCATCGATAAAGAGGTACTTGTCGCCGCCGGTGCGGAAGTCCTTGGCCGCCTCCGCCACGCCGATCGCCCGGTCCCTGACCATCTGGGAATCGATCTGCGGACACCCGGCGAGCACGCCGAGGCTAACAAAACCCGCCAACCCTCCGGCCAGCCGGAAGGCAACCCATCTGCAATCGCGTCGGTAAGCCATGAGGGCAAGAATACTCGGACGTTGCATCTTTGCAGGGCGGGTTTCAACTCCTGGGGTATCGGCTGACGATGTGTTCGTTACCGGACACGACCAAACGGCGCATAGCTGCTTGAAAGCAACTCGCACAACACGGGGCCCCGTGAGCGCTCTAAGACTGCGCTTCCTCTCGCTGTGCATCGCGTTCGCCATGTTCGCCCTGGGCGGCCTCGCGACCTCACGGGCGAACGCGGCGCCGCCTGACGGCAATAAACTCGTCAAGTTCAAGCTCGTCACCTCGGCCTCCGTTCTCGCTCCCGGCCAGCAGGGGTGGCTCGGCGTCGTCTTCGACATTGAGCCTGGCTGGCACATCTATTGGCGCAATCCCGGCGACAGCGGCGTGGCGCCCGGCGTCACCTTTGACGCCCCCTCCGGCGTCACGATCGGTGAAGCCCAATGGCCCACCCCCGAGCGGCACGTCAGCGAAGGCCTCGTCGACTTCATCTACACCGGTAAGACGATGCTCCTCTTCCCCGTCACGCTCGACTCCGGCGCGAAGGTTGGTGGCTCGCTCACGATCTCAGCACACGTCTCGTGGATGGTGTGCCAGAATGTCTGCGTGGGCGGCGAGGGCGACGGCAAACTTTCTCTCTCGATCGCATCCCAGTCCAAACCGTCCCCCGATTCTCCGCTCGTCGATCGATTCCTCGCCCTTGTTCCCAAACCACTGAAGAGTCCCGCCGACTCCGTCGCGGCCTCGTGGAACGCGGGCGCCCTGATCCTGAAAGCGCCCGGCGCACAACAGATCACCTGGATGCCCTACGAGTATGAAAGCGTCCCCAGGGGCCCCGTGGATATCCTGAATGACGGTGTCTCCGCCACCGGCGAGCTGCGCGTGCCCTACGGTGCCGCCGCCAAGGAGGAACCGATGATCCGCGGCGTTGTCCAGGTCCGTCGAAAAGATCAAACCACCTCGTACGTCGTCGAGGTGCCGCCCAAATCGAGTTGACGATTCGCGCGCCGTCCGGACGGGTGTCCGCCGTGACGACGCGCGACAGAAAATCAGTGCCGGGCATGTGCCCCGGTGTCAGAGCCATTGAAAAGGAGACGGAACGATGAAGACGAATCACAGGATGATGAGCCTCTCGGCCGCGCTGCTCGCTGCGATGGCGATCGCCGCGGGATCCGTGATCGCGGGCGAGCCCTCGAAGGGCGACAAGGGCGCCGCCCCCGCGGCGAAAGCCGGCGGCAACGAAGCTTCCCCGAAGGGCGTCAAGATCGGCGACAAGGCCCCCGACTTCACCCTCAAGGACACCAATGGCAAGGAAGTGAAGCTCTCCAGCTACACCGGCAAGATCGTTGTCCTCGAGTGGTTCAACGACGACTGCCCGGTCGTCAAGCAGGCCCACGAAGATAAGTCCACGATGGTCAACATCGCGTCCGAGTTCGCTCCCAAGGGCGTCGTCTGGATCGCGATCGACTCGACCAACACCAAGCACGCGAACTACGGCGTGAACAAGGACACCGTCAAGAGCTGGGGCATGGATTACCCCGTCCTCCAGGATCCGGACGGCAAGGTCGGCCATGCCTACGGCGCGACGAACACGCCGCACATGTTCATCATCGGCAAGGACGGCAAGCTCGCATACAAGGGCGCGATCGACAACGATCAGCGTCACGAGAAACCCGCCGCCGAGCGCGTCAACTACGTCAAGCAGGCGCTCAACCAGCTCACCAACGGCGAAACGGTCACCGAGCCCGAGACCCGCGCCTACGGCTGCACGGTCAAGTACGGCTCGTAAGCCTTTTTGGGGCTCACTCCACTACGACTACCCGCTCTTCTAGGGCGGGTTTTTCTTTTCTGTAACGGCCGGCGGGGCGCCGGCCGCTACACAGTGGGCACGGATCATCGCCCCGCCGCGCAGGCCATGGCCATCGCGCGCGCCGTCAGCAGATCGATGGGGTCGATCACCGGCACCGGCGAATCGCACACCGCGAACATGCACGACGCCTCGGACGATCCCAGGATCACCGCCTCGCACCCGCTCTCCGCCAGCCGGCGGAGCACCTCGAGGACGCGCTGGCTCGACGCCGCCTTGACCTGCCCGTGTACGGCCTCGTTGAAAATGATGTGGTCCACCGCGTCCGTGTCCTCGGCGGGGGGCACGTGCAGATGGATCCCCTTGAGACCCAGCGCGATCTGGTACGTGGACCCGTTGGTCACGAGCCGCGTCCCGATGATCCCGACGTTCTTGAACCCGCGGGCGTGCGCGTGCTCCGCGACGAGCGAGATCATGTTCACCCACGGGATTGCCGAGTTCCCCTCCGCGAGGGGCAGGGCATGATGCGCCACGTTGTCGGGCAGGATGCAGAAGTCCGCCCCGGCGTGGTGGAGCACCGCCGAGCTCTCGCGCAGCATCGCGCCGACCGCGTTCCAGTCCTGCCGGTTGAGCGCCTCGAGATAGTTCGTGAACGGCCGGTTGTGCAGGGTGACGAACGGCCGCTGGGCCGGCTCGGCGATCTCGCCGATGCGATGGCCGAGCCTGCGGTAGCAGACGGCGGAACCTTCCGGGCTGAGCGCCACGATCCCGATGTGCCTGGGCACGGGGAACACCTCCCTGGTGTCGCCCCACGGAAAGAGGACGAACGGGTGAAGCGTAGCAAGGATGCAGGCCGTAGGGGTAGCATCAGGCGATGACCTCGCCCATCGGTGCCCCTCCACCCGACAACCCGTTCGCGATTCTCGGATTGGCGCCGAGCTTTGACCTGTCAACCGAAACGATCCGTCGGGCGTGGCTCCGCCGGTCCTCCACGCTCCACCCGGATCGTACGGGTTCGGGCGCGGCGGCGGCCGGTGGGAGTCATGAAACGGCGTCGGAATCGGCAAAGCTGAACGACGCCCGGCGGATACTCGATAACGCCGAGCGCCGCGCCGATGCGCTCCTCAATCTCCTCGGAGGCCCACGCAAGGAACAAGAGAAATCCCTGCCGGACGGGTTCCTCCAGGACATCCTTGGCACGCGGATGGAAATCGAGGAGGCCATCCGTGACAAGGGAGCCAGCGGCGCCGCCGAGCGCGCGAAGTGGGACGACTGGGCGAGGAACGAGCGCCGCCGATTCACCGAAGAAGTGTCATCGATGTTCCGCGGCGCCGGACCGGCCCCGGACGAAACAACGCGGCGGGCGATCCGCACCAAGCTCAACGCGTGGCGCTACATCGAGCGGTTGATCGAACAACTCGATCCCGAGTACGACCCAAGCCGAGCGGATTTCAATCCCTGACGACGTCCATCGGAGCCGCGACCGCTCAGGGAGCGGTTGCTTCGATATCCAACCCCAAATCGATCGCCCGTGCTCCATGCGTGATCGCGCCGACGCTGATC
This sequence comes from Phycisphaerales bacterium, assembly GCA_035549675.1. Lineage (GTDB taxonomy): Bacteria > Planctomycetota > Phycisphaerae > Phycisphaerales > UBA1924 > DASZQL01. The sequence goes on from DASZQL010000189.1 coordinate 8,309, forward strand.
CGGTCCATGCCGGACAACGCGACTGCGCGGATCGTCTCGAGCGTGATGCCGCCACTCGCTTCGAGTTGCACACCGGGCCGAATCCGATCACGTACCGCCACCGCGCGCTTCAATTCATCGGGCGTCATGTTGTCGAGCAGCACCGCGTCGATCGTCCCCGCCGGCGTCGCGAGAAACCGCTCCAGCTGTTCGAGCGAATCCACCTCGATCTGCACAAAGCAGCCGGGCCGCGCCTCCCTCGCCCGGCGGCTCGCGTCCACCAGCCGCTCCACCTGCTGGGCCTTGGGCACGCCGGCGAGATGGTTGTCCTTGATGAGGACCGCGTCATGGAGCCCGAGCCGGTGCGACCGCCCGCCGCCGCAGCGCACGGCGTACTTCTCGAGGACGCGAAGGCCGGGGGTGGTCTTCCGCGTGTCGTAGAGCGCGGCGCGCGTCCCCGCGCCGATCGCCCCGACATACTCCGAAGTGAGCGTGGCGATGCCCGACAGGCGCGAGACGAGATTCAGCATCGTCCGTTCGATGCGCAACAAATTCGGCAGAGAACCGGAGATCGTCGCCAGCACCTCGCCCCGCGAAAATCGCGCGCCATCGGCGACTCGAACTTTAACTACCGCCGTACACCCGAACACGTCAAGAATCAGAGGCAATGCGGCGATCCCGGAAGCAACTCCCGGTTCACGAGCCGCGAGTTTGGCCTCGGCGTGCCGCTGATCCGTGAACCAGGACTCCGTCGTCAGATCACCTTGAGCCGCTCCGGCGCCCAGATCCTCGTCCCGCGCCAGCTCCAGCAGACGCCGCGGCAGCCCGGTCCGCTCCAGTTCCGCGAACAGCGCCAGCAAGCCGAGTGAGTTGAGATCGCTGGGCGAGGTCATGCGAGCGGCATTCCCTTCCTGGAAGAGCGGCGCGGCTTCGCATCATCCAGCACCAGCCAACCCCGCCCGTGCAGCACCGGGATGCGCGGCCCGGTCTTCCTCGCCCGCACGTCTCGCAACCAGATCATCGTCGCAAAGCGAGCCGTCCGCTTGCTCCGCCAGTACCCCGCCGGCGCGCGGATCTGCGCGTTCAATCGCCGCACCAGCGCCAGCACCTCTCGCGGCGTCATGTTCTCGTGATACTCCACCTCATCCGCAACCGCCGACGCGACGTAGCTGCCGCCAGCCACCTTGATGTAGATCGTGTCGCCGACGCTCACCTTGCCGAAGGGCGCGCACCGAACCCGCGAAAGCCGCGACTCGACCGTCTTGACGCCTGAAAGCACGTCCCGTGCGTAGGGCTCGTGAAGGACCGCCACGTGCTTCATCGCTGGGTCGCGGCGCTCGTGGTGGCCGCCGGAGCGGCTTTCTGTTGCGGCGCCACACCAATCGGCGCGGCTTGAGGCGAGCGCATCCCCGCGAGGATCCGCGTCGTGCTGCGCCCGGGCTTCATCGTCGCCCGCACCACGCGCCCGCCCGAAGCGAGCACCAGGTCCGCCCCGACAATCCGATCTGTGTCGTACTCCGCGCCCTTAACGAGCACATCGGGACGCAGCTTCTTGATGAGCGCCTCGGGCGAATCCTCGCCGAAGACCAGCACCGCATCGACGCACGCGAGCGCGCACAGCACGGCGACACGGTCTTCCTCGTGGTGGTGGGGCCGCCCCGGTCCCTTGAGCTTGGTGATGCTCTCGTCTGAGTTCGTCGCGACGATGAGGAAATCACCCTCGCGCCGCGCCTGCTCGAAGAGGTGGATGTGCCCCGCGTGAATGACGTCAAAGCAGCCGTTCGTAAAGACCACCGATTGCCCGAGCGCCCGACGGGTCGCGACGTCGTGCACGAGATCGTCCAGCGTCCGCCGCTTGGAGTCCGTGGAAAAGTTCGACTCGAAGATATGCCGGTACACCTGCTCGAAGGGGATCGGCTTGCAGCCAAACACTTCGACTTCGAGTCCCGCCGCCGCATTCGCGAACCGCACCGCTTCGGGCCAGTCGATCCGGTTCGCCCGGGCCGCGAGGAGCGCCGCGAGCACCATGTCGCCGGCGCCGGTGACGTCGTAGACCTGCCGGGCCAGCGTGGGGATCGGCACGGGTTTTCCGTTACGTTCGAGCAGCAGCGCGCCGTGCCGGTCGAGCGTCAGGATCACCGCCGCGAGATCGCACGATTCCAGAAGCGCCCGGGCGAGCTGCGCGTTGTGCGCCGCGTCGTTGTCCTGGTGGGTTTCGAGCCCTGCCGCGGTCTCCGCCTCGGTGCGGTTGGGCGTGATCGCCGTCGCGCCGCGGTACTTCGAGTAGTCGCTGATGCAGGCGGGATCGACGAGCACTTCCTTCCCCGCGCGCCGGCAGCGGTCGATGATCGCCTGGCACAGCGCCGGCGTGCAGACGCCCTTGCCGTAGTCCTCGATCGCGACCGTGTCCGCGCCCGGGAGCGCCAGATCGAACCGACGGAGCATCTCATCAATCACGCGGTCCGGGATCGGTTCGCGCGATTCGTAATCGACGCGGAACATCTTCTGCGGGTGTCGATGTTGCGCCAGGCCAATAAGCGAGCGCTTGACGGTCGTGGGCCGCGAGGAATCGACGATCAGCCCATCCGTCGCGATCCCAGCCGCGCCGAGCCCATCGCTCAGCAACCGCCCCTCGCCGTCGTTCCCGATGACGCCGAAGGCGTGCACGTTCCCGCGCAGCGCCACCAGGTCCAGCGCGACGTTCGCCGCCCCGCCCGGGTTCTGGTCCGTCTTGCGCACCTGCAGGACCGGCACGGGCGCATCGGCCGTCAGCCGCTCCGCATCGCCGTACACCAACTGATCCAACATGAAATCGCCCACGACCAAGGTCGTGAAGGGCTTCCACTGCGCGAGATGATTGAGCAACATGGGCACGCGACGATGTGGATTATAGCGGCGCTCACCCAGCGATCGGGAATTATCCGGGTGCGCCCCCGCCCGTCCCCATCGGTACGCTACGAACCCGGTCGCGTCGTCGATTCAGCCTTGCGCGGCCGCTTCGCAGGAGATTTCCGAATGCCCGCTTCTCGTTTCGCGATGTTCCTCCCCGCCGCCGCGCTGCTCGCCTGCGGCTCGATCCTTCTCGCAGGCTCTTCCGGCGCTCCCTCAACGCGCAAAGCCCCGGTCACCAACGAGTACCACGGCGTCAAGGTCACCGACGACTATCAGTGGCTCGAAAACTGGAGTGACCCCGAGGTCAAGGCGTGGAGCGACGCCCAGAACCAGCACACCCGCGCGGTCCTCGACGCGATCCCGCACGCCGACGACATCCGCGCCCGACTCACCGAGCTCGAAACCGGCATGTCCGAGGACTACCGCTCGCTGAAATGGTCCGGCGGCCGCCTCTTCGCGCTCAAGAACCAGCCGCCCAAACAGCAGCCCATGCTCGTCTGGATGTCCTCGCCCGACGATCCCAAGGGCGAGAAAATCATCGTCGATCCCAATCAGCTTGACGCCGCGGGAACGACCGCCATCGACTGGTTCGTCCCCAGCCTCGACGGAATGCTCGTCGCTGTCTCCATCTCCAAGGGCGGCAGCGAGAGCGGCGACGTCCATGTCTACGACGCCGGCTCCGGCAAGGAACGCGGCGATGTGATCCCGCACGTCAACAACGGCACCGCCGGCGGCAGCCTCGCGTGGAATACCGATTCCTCCGGCTTCTTTTACACCCGCTACCCCCGCGGCAACGAGCGGCCCGCCGAGGACATGGAGTTCTTCCAGCAGGTCTATTTCCACAAGCTGGGCGATGACACGTCCAAAGACCTGTACGAGATCGGCAAGGAGTTCCCCCGCATCGCCGAGATCGAGCTCGACAGCTCGCACGACGGCCGCTGGACCCTCGCGACGGTCGCCAACGGCGACGGCGGCGAGCACATGCACTGGCTCCGCCAACCCGGCGGCGGTTGGCGCCAGATCTCCAAATACGAAGACAAGATCGTCGACGCCAAGTTCGGCTCGCTCGACCAGATCTTCCTCCTCTCGCGCAAGGACTCGCCCACCGGCGAGATCTGGCGGATGAAGCTCACCAACATCAACTGGGAAAAGGCCGCGCTGATTCTCCCACGCGGCCAGGGCGTCTTCGATTCGATCCATCCCACCAAGGACCACCTCGTCGTCGTGACGCAGGAAGGCGGCCCCAACGGCGTCCGCATCGTCGACTACACCGGCAGCAACGCCGTCGAGATCAAGCTCCCGCAGATCTCCTCGGTGGGCGGCATCGCGGTCAACGACAACGAAGAGCTCCTCATCCGCACGACCTCGCTCCTCGAGCCGCCCGCCTGGTACCGCTGCACCGTCGAGCAACCGGGCCTCGTGCGCTCAGGGCTCTACACCACCTCGCCCGCCGCGTTCAACGATTGCCAGGTCATCCGCTTCAATGCCATCAGCAAGGACGGCACCGAGATCCCCATGACCGTCCTCCGCAAGCGCGGCACCAAGAACACCGGCGACAACCCCACCATCCTCTATGGCTACGGCGGCTACGGCGTCAACACCGTCCCCACCTTCCAGGCCCGCCACAAGCTCTGGGTCGAGCAGGGCGGCATCTATGCCATCGCCCACATCCGCGGCGGCGGCGAGATGGGCGAAGCCTGGCACCTCAACGGCAACCTCACCAAAAAACAGAACGTCTTCGATGACTTCCAGGCCTGCGCCAAAACCCTCATCGAAAAGAAGTTCACCAACCCCGAGCGCCTCGCCATCTGGGGCGGCAGCAACGGCGGCCTGCTCATGGGCGCGTCCATGACCCAGGAGCCGAGTCTCTTCGCCGCGGTGGTCTCCTTCGTCGGCATCTACGACATGCTCCGCGTCGAGCTCGCCCCCAACGGCGCCTTCAACGTCACCGAGTTCGGCACCGTCAAGGACAAGGACCAGTTCGACGCCCTCTACGCCTATTCGCCATACCACCACGTCAAGGACGGCGTGAAATACCCGCCGCTGCTGATGCTCACCGGCGCGAACGACCCGCGCGTCGACCCCATGCACTCGCGGAAGATGGCCGCGCGACTCCAGGCCGCGAACCCCGAGGGCTGCACCCTGCTCCGCACGAGCGCCAACGCCGGCCACGGCGTCGGCTCGTCCCTCAGCACCCGCATCGAGCAGAACGTGGACGCCTACGCCTTCCTCTTCCACCAGCTCGGTGTCGAGTACAAGCCGGTTCAGAAGCAACCCGCGGCGCCCAAGCAGCCATGAGCCGCACGGGCTGGAGCTACGGCGGTATTGCCGGCCAGAGCGAGATCGACGCGTGCGCGTTCATCCTCGGAACCGCGTTCGGCTCGCCGCCGGCGCAGTCGCGCGAGTGGATCGAAAAGTCCGGCTCAGACGACATGCGCGCGGGCCGCGCCGATGGCGAGCTCGTCGCCTGCCTGCGCTTCGTCCGCATGGCCCAGTGGTGGGGGAGTAAGAGCGTCCCGATGGTCGGCGTGGCCGGCGTCGGCGTCGCTCCGCACCGCCGGGGCGAAGGGTTTGCCCTCGAACTCATGCGCAGCGCGATGCGCGAACTCGCCGCGGAAGGTTGTCCCATCTCGTGCCTCTACCCCGCGACACAGCGTCTGTACGATCGCGCGGGCTACGCGCAGGCCGGCTCACGCTTCCATGTGACGGTCCCGCTCCCGCGGCTCAACGCCCGCGCGGGCAAGCTGAAGGGCATGACGCTCCGAGACGAGGACGCCGGCGAGGTAAAGGCCTGCTACACGCGGGCGGCCTCCCACCTGAACGGCTACCTCGATCGCGGCGATTACTGCTGGACGCGCGTCCGCGAGTCGCGCGACGGCCCCGTTCACGGCTTCGGCTTCCGGGACACCACCGGCATCCGCGGCTATCTCTACTACACGCAGTCGCGGAAGTCGACGGGTAAGCATGACCTGAAGCTCACCGATATCGCCGCCGACAGCCGCGACGCCGCGATGGAGCTTCTCGCATTTCTTTCGGATCACCGCTCCATGGGTGACGACGCCGTCTGGCACGCCGGCCCGCACGACCCGCTCCTCGCCCTCATCGACGAGCAGGTCTATACGCTGACGCTCCACCACTACTGGATGATGCGCATCACCGACGCCCGCCGCGCCCTCGAAGCCCGCGGCTACGCCTCGGCCGTTCGCGCGGATCTCCATCTTGATATCGCCGATGACCTCCTCGACCTCAACCGCGGCCGCTTCGTCCTGACGGCGGAAGGCGGTACCGCCTCGGTGAAACCGGGCGGGCGAGGCGATCTCCGCCTCGACATCCGCACGCTCGCCACGCTCTACAGCGGCCTGCGATCCGCGTACGAGCTCCGCGCCTTGGGGTTGATCGAATGTACCGACGGCGGCGCCATAAATCGCGCACTCGCCGATGCGAGCGCTATCTTCGCAGGCCCGGCGCCCGCCACACCAGACATGTACTGAGCCGAGGCCCCCTCCGCGTTCCGACTTCTCGCAGAGTCGCCCCTGCTGATCGCGTTCCGCGTTTGTCTTCCTGGCCTCACTCCGCCAGCAGCTTCTTGATCGCGTCCTCGTAGCTGTCGTTGTTCAAGTCCGCATAGCGGAGGATGCCCTTGCGATCGACGAGGTAGTAGTCGGGGAATCCGTCGATCATGTAGTTGTTGACGGTCACGTTATCGAGATCGACCGCGACCGGATACTCGATTTTGAGTTCCTCCGCCGTCTGCTTGATCTTCTCGCCGCCCTTGCCGGCGCACACGCCGACGACGACGAGACCCTGGTCCTTGTATTTCCGCGCGATCTCGTTGGTGTGAGGCACCGCCGCCCGGCACGGCATGCACCACGTCGCCCAGAAGTCGATCAGGACCACCTTCCCCTTGAGGTCGTCGATCTTCATCGGGTCCGCATTGAGCCAGTGATCGACCATCAGCTCCTTCGCGGGCTGGCCTTCGATGGCTTTGAGAGCCGTGCGTCGGCGCGGGTTCCCCTC
>DASZQL010000190.1:0-21634 GCA_035549675.1 Phycisphaerales bacterium
TCAACCGAATTGTTCCCGCGACAACCGAGGAGCTCGTGTCCAAGTTCGGGTTGGCGGACGAGGCGCAGCTCCGCGAGTCGGTCAAGATGCGCCTCGAACACCGCGCACGGATCGAGCAGCAGATGGCGATGCGGGCGCAGATCTCGTCGCACTTCACGGACAGCATCAAGATGGAGCTGCCCGAGAAGCTGACCGAGCGGCAGGCGGCGCGGAATCTCGAGCGCACTCGCCTCAATCTGCTCTACCGCGGCTTCGATGCGCGGCAGGTCGAGGAGAAGATCACGGAGATGCGTTCGAGCAGCGCCCAGGCCGCCGTGCGCGAGCTCAAGCTGTTCTTCGTCCTCGCCGAGGCCGCCGACCGCCTCAAGATCCAGGTGACCGAAGACGAGGTCAACGGCCGGATCGCCCAGATCGCCATGGAGCGCGGCATGCGCCCGGAGCAACTCCGCAACGAGCTCATCCAGCGCGGCCAGGGCGGGATGGTCGTCCAGCAGGTGCGCGAGCACAAGACACTCGACGCGATCCTCGCCAAGGCCAAGGTCACCGACATGCCCGTTGACAAGTTCAACGAGATGATGAACAAGAAGAAGGAAGAGGGCGTGTCGCTGGCGTAACGGCAAGAGCCGGTAGACGGAAGTCCGGAGAAGAAGCGAAGGAGAGTTTGTAGCGGAAGAAAGCCCTCACCCCGGCCCTCTCCCAGAGGGAGAGGGAGCACGACGTGGCTCAGTCAGCGAACATCTGGGTCTGGGTCGGCGTGCTGGGCGGCATCGTTGTCGTCGGGTGCATCGTCATCGTTCTCGTGCGCAAACGGCTGCTGGGCGCGCCCGAGGACATGAGCGCCGAGAACTTCACGCTCGAGGACCTCCGGCGGCTCCGTGACTCGGGGCGGATGACGAACGCGGAGTACGAGCGGGCGCGACGGCGGATCATCGGGACCGGCGCGCGGGGTGACGCCGGGGGAACGCCGCCGATCGTGGCGACACCCTTGGGGGACTTCGGCGCGCCCGATGTCGGTGGCGAACGCCGCGCTACGCCGGGGTTTGATCTGACGGGTGATCCGTTACCTCCAACGCACGGTCATGGTCATCACGATCACGGCTCGGATCATCATGACCACGGGTCATCGCACGGCACGGAGGGAGGCATGTTCGATGGCGGCGGATCGGATGGTGGGGGGGGCGGGGGTGATGGAGGCGCGGGAGGCGGAGGCGATTGAGCGCCTCACACTCGCGGCCGCGCATGGTCGGAAGCGATGAAAACGGCGTGAAGGCGCGGTCTTGATAACGATGGAACGGACACTCATCAACGTCCGATCCACTTATCACACCGTGAGAGTCGCCCGCGCGTCGCGAGCGGAGCGGGATTCGGCAAAAAAACGCCCGGAACGGGCGATCGGGCAAGAGTTTCGCACACAGGGACGATAGACTTGCGGGTGGCGCGGCTGCCGATCGGCCTCGGTCGGAATGATGTGTTCCCGCGCCATCGAGGACCGGATGGCCAAGAATCGAAACGGCGGTGACATGGCGACAGGCGCATCGAACGACGGCGGCGGGGGGGGCGCGGGTGGCGGGGGCGGCGGCTTCCGGGGACGCAAGGTCACAACGTGCTCGTTCTGCGGCAAGACGTCGCGCGAAGTCGGCCCGATGGTCGAGGGGCCGAGCGACGTCTACATCTGCTGCAACTGCGTCGACCTGTGCCAGAACATCTTCAAGCAGGAGCGCCGCCGGAACGTGCAGAACCGGCACGTGCAGGGCGCCATCCCGCCGCCGAAGCGCGTGAAGGAGTTCCTCGACCAGTACGTCGTGGGCCAGGAGCACGCGAAGAAGGCGCTCGCCGTCGCGGTGCACAGCCACTACAAGCGGCTGGGCCAGATGGACAACGAAGAGGCTCCCGTCGAACTCGACAAGAGCAACGTGATGCTGATCGGGCCCACGGGCTCGGGCAAGACGCTGCTGGCCAAGACGCTCGCGCGCATGCTCAACGTGCCCTTCGCGATCGGCGACGCGACGACGCTGACCGAGGCGGGCTACGTGGGTGAGGACGTCGAGAACCTCCTGCTCAAGCTGCTCCAAGCGGCGGACTTCGATCTCGAATCCGCGCAGCGGGGCATCATTTACATCGACGAGATCGACAAGATCGGCAAGACGTCGAACAACGTCTCGATCACGCGCGACGTGTCGGGCGAGGGCGTGCAGCAGTCGCTCTTGAAGATGCTGGAAGGAACGATCGCCAACGTGCCGCCGCAGGGCGGGCGCAAGCACCCCGAGCAGCAGTACATCCAGATGGACACGACGAACATCCTGTTCATCTGCGGCGGGACGTTCGTGGGGCTCGACGAGATCATCCGGCGGCGCATCGGCAAGAAGCGGATCGGTTTCGCCGAGAGCGCGCACTTCCGCGAGCGGGCGGAGGAAGAGGCCGAGGTGCTGCGGCAGGTGACGCCCGAGGATCTGCTGGAGTTCGGCATGATCCCTGAGTTCATCGGGCGGTTGCCGATGATCGCGCCGCTGATGCCACTGACCCTCGACGCGATGATGAACGTCCTGACGCAGCCGAAGAATGCGCTGATCAAGCAGTACCAGTACTTCTTCGGGCTTGAGAATGCCAAGCTGACGTTCACGGATGGGGCGTTGGAAGCCATTGCCGACAAGGCGCTCCAGCGAAAGACCGGTGCGCGTGCCCTCAGAGCGGTCATGGAGGAGATCATGCAGAATCTTCTCTACGACCTCCCGGACTCGGCGCACGACGGCTCGGAGTTCGTCATCGACCGCGACGCGGTGATGCAGCCCAAGTCGCTCGAGCAGCTCCGTGCGAAACGGCGCGAGTCCGCGGCCTGATCGTTCCTCACCAATTCGTCATTTTCGGGTCTTGACCGGGGGCCGCTGCGGGCGTACTGTCCGGCCTATGGGTACGCGCGCGTGTGTGGTGGCGGTGGTTTCTTTTGCGTCGGGCCTCATTGGGGCTACAGCGGTTGCACAGCCCGGAGGTGGTCCGCCTCCGGCGCGGGTGCGGCTCGACCCCGTCAGGCTCGAATCCATTGTTCAGTACCGCGATGTCACCGGCGAGCTCCGAGCCGCGCACCGTTCGAGGGTGGCGTCCAAGGAGCCCGGGCTGGTCGTCGAGATGCTCGTCGAGGTCGGTGACGAGGTGCAGAAGGGCCAGGTGCTGGCGCGGCTGGACGACCAGCTCACCAAGCTGCAGGTCTCCCGCCAGGAGGCGACCGTCGAGAGCAAGCGCGGCATCGTGGGCCAGCGCGAGGCGGAACTCGAGCGGGTCGATCGCGATGTGCGGCGGCGGAAGTCGGCACAGACGCAAGGTGGCGTCAACGCGGCGGAAGTCGAAGACGCCGAGACGGAAGTCAAGAGCTCTCAGGCGAAGCTCGTAGAGGCTCGGGCTGACCTGGCTTCGGCGACGAACGAACTGGATTGGTGGAAGAGACGGCTGGCGGATCTCCAGATCCGGGCGCCGCTGCACGGCACGGTGGTCTCAAAATCGACCGAAGTCGGCGAGTGGATCGCCGAGGGCGACAAGGTTGTTGAGATTGTCGATCTGGAAACGATCGACGCGTACCTGGAAGTGCCGGAACGATTCATCGCGGCGCTTACGGCCAGTGACGCCAAGGTGCAGGTACGAGTAACGGCGGTGAATCGCATCATCGAGTCCCCCGTCACGGCCGTGATCTCCGACGGCGACCGGATGGCGCGAACCTTCCCCGTCCGCCTGCGGCTTCAAAACTCAGACGGCCTGATCCGCCCCGGTATGAGCGTCATGGGCACCGTGCCGACAGGGACTGTCGAGCCCTCGCTGACGATCCACAAGGACGCCGTGCGCCGGAACGACGCGGGCGAATACGTGTATTTCGATGCGAATGGGGCCGCGGCGGTTGCGCCGGTGGAGACGCTGTTCGCTTCGGGCGATCGCCTCGCCGTCCGCAGCCCCGTGCTCAAGCCGGGGATGAACGTGGTGGTGGAGGGAAATGAGCGGTTGTTCCCCACGCAGCCTTTGGCGCCGATGGACGGCGCCCCGCCCGGTGCGCCGGCGGGGAAAGAGGCAGGACCCGCCGCGGGCTCGCCCGAGGCATCCGCAGAAAAGAAGGGGTCCTGACGCATGGATCCGGTTCGCTTTGCGATCAATCGACCCGTGACGGTCGCGGTCGGCATCATCCTCGTGATGATGTTCGGCCTGATCGGCGTGCGCGCGATCCCGATCCAGCTCACGCCCACCGTGGACCGCCCGACGATCAGCGTCACGACCGCCTGGCCGGGACGCAGCCCGCAGGAAATCGTCGACGAGATCACCCGCGAGCAGGAGAAGCGGCTCAAGAACGTCACGAACCTGAAGTCGATGCGGTCCATCAGCCGCGACGGCGCGGCGGAGGTGACACTCGAGTTCTACGTCGGCTCGAACATCAACCGCGCCCTGCAAGAGGTCTCCGACTCGCTCCGGCAGGTGCCGGCGTACCCCGACGAGGTCGATGAGCCGGTGATCAAGGCGGCCGAAGGGGCCGCGCAGAACGCGATCGCGTGGATCATCATCGACCTGAACCCCGCCACCGCCGCGGCCCACCCGACATTCGACATCACCACGATCTACGACAACCTCGACCGCGAGGTGAAGCCGTTCCTCGAGCGCATCGACGGCGTGGCCGAAGTGAACATCTACGGCGGGCGCGAGCGCGAGGTGCGTGTGCTGCTCGACCCGCAGGCGATGGCGCTCCGCAGCCTGTCGCACGAGGATGTCATCCGGGCCATCATGGCCGAGAACCGCAACACCACCGCGGGCACGATCTCTGAGGGCAAACGCGACTACCGCGTCCGCGTGATGGGCCAGTACGTCACCACGCAGGACGTGCTCGACACCATCGTCGCCTACCGCCAATCAAAGCCGGTGTACGTCCGCGACCTCGGTACGGCTGAGATCGGGCATGACAAGATGCGCGGGTTCGTCCGTTCGATGGGCGTCCCGTGCATCGCGATGAACGTGATCCGCCAGAGCGGGGCCAACGTCGTTTCGGTCATGGAAGAGGTGCGCGAGCGCATCAAGGTGATCCGCACCGACTACCTCCCCCGCATGGACCCCGACGCCGGGCCCGATCTCCAGATCCGGCAGGTGTACGACGAGACCGTCTACATCGATTCCGCCATCCACCTCGTGCAGGAGAACCTCTGGGTGGGCGGCCTGCTCTCGGTGCTCGTGCTGCTAGTGTTCCTGCGGTCGCCGACCTCGACGCTCATCATCGCGATCGCGATCCCCGTGTGCGTCGTGGGCACGTTCCTCGTGTTGCTTGCGTGCGGGCGGACGCTGAACGTCGTCTCGCTCGCGGGGCTCGCGTTCTCGACGGGCGTGGTCGTGGACAACTCGATCGTGGTGCTCGAGAACATCGAGCGGCGACGGTCGCTCGGCGACCCGCTCCTCGCCGCTGTGTACCGCGGCTCTAAGGAAGTCTGGGGCGCGATCCTCGCGGGGACGTTGTGCCACGTCGCGGTGTTCATCCCGATCCTGACGGTCAAGGACGAAGCGGGCCAGTTGTTCTTCGACCTCACGCTCGCGCTGAGCGTTTCGATCCTTCTGTCGCTGATCGTGGCGATCGCGGTGGTGCCTGCTGCGGAGGCGGTGCTCGCTCGGCTGACGATCGCTCGGAAGGGCGAGCACGCCCATCTCGACGAGAAGAAGGGGAAGCTCAAGGGCCTTTTCGGCATCGCGAAGCTCGCCGATCGGCTCACCGCGTCCTTCAGCGTGGTCATTCTCTGGCTGATCACCGGTTGGCGAGCGTGGGTGCTGCGGCCCGCGATCATCGTTGCAATGACACTCGCGAGCATCTTCGGCTCGAAGCTGCTGATGCCGCCTTTGGACTATTTGCCGGCCGGGAACCAGAACCTCGTCTTCGGCGGCCTGCTCGTGCCGCCGGGCCTGTCGATGGAACAGCAGATCGAGTACGCGCGCCGCATCGAGAAGCTCATCGGACCGTACGGCGCGGTCAAGATCGGCGATCCGACGAGTGTCGCGGCCCTGCCGCCCATCCCGCGATTCGATGCGCCGGGCAAGATGTTCAACCCGGTGCCGATCGAGCAGTTCTTCGTGGGCGGTTTCCAAGGCGGCGTCTTCGTCGGCGCGACGAGCCAGGACCCGCAACGGGTCATTCCCATCGCCAACTTGCTGACGGTGTCGATGATGCAGATGCCCGACGCCTTCGGCGGCGCGCGGCAATCATCCATCTTCGGCCAGGGCGTCGGCGGCGGGAACACCATCAATATGGAGATCTCTGGGCCCGACCTGACGCGCGTCACCGCCGCGGCGCAGTCGGCCCTCATGCAGTGCGCCGGGCTCTACACCTTCGGTAACGTGCAGGGCAACCCGAGCAACTTCAACCTGACCCAGCAGGAGATGCAGGTTCGGCTTTCGCGCACCGGCCACGAGCTCGGCCTGCGCGCCGAAGATCTGGGCGTCGCCGTCCGCGGCCTTTTCGACGGCGCCTTCGCTGGCGAGTTCCGGCTCGACGGTCGCAACGCCGACATCAAGGTGCTGCCGCGCGAGGGCCGGCTGGACTTCAAGGAGTCGATGCAGGACGTGCCGGTGGCGACCCCCGGCGGCGCCACGGTGCCCCTCGGGAGCGTGGCGTCGATCATTCCCGCGCTCGCGCCGCAGGAAATCCAGCGGATCGAAGAGCTGCCGAGCGTGACGATCCAGATCTCACCGCCGAACGACCGGGCGCTCGAGAGCGTGATGAACGAGCTGAGCGAGAAGGTCGTCGCGAACCTGAAGGCGACAGGGCTCGTCGATCCGAACATGATCGTGCGGCTGGAGGGCACCGCGGCGAAGCTGGACCAGGCCAAGGCGGCGCTCCTCGGCGCGCCGGCGACGGACGGGCCGCCGGCGTTGTGGCAGCGGTTGCTCGCGGGCACCGGGCTCGCGGTCGTCATCATCGGCTTGGCCGGGGCCGCCTTTGCGCTGGTGCGAGGCGGGATCCAGCGCCGCGCCACGTTCATCTACGGCGCGAGCGGCTTGCTCGGGCTGGGTGCGATCCTCGGCGGGCTGATCCTGATCGTCGCGGACCAGCCGCAGCTCCTCGAAGCGCGAATGGTCTGGACGCTGCTGGTCACGTACCTTCTGATGTGCGCGCTCTTCGAGAGCTTCCTCTACCCCTTCATCATCATGTTCAGCGTGCCCTTCGGCATCGTCGGCGGTTTCGCTGCGTTGCGGCTCGTGCATGTGTGGACGCTCAGCAAGCCGGAATCCGCCCCGCAGCAGTTCGACGTCCTCACGATGATCGGCTTTGTGATCCTCATCGGTACGGTCGTGAACAACGCGATTCTGCTCGTCGAGCAGGCTCGTAACTTCATGGGCCACCACAAGATCGAGGGCCTCGACTCGCACGCCATGAACCCGCGTCACGCGATCGCGGAGTCCGTGCGGACGCGCGTCCGACCGATTCTCATGACCACACTGACGACCGTCATGGGCGGCGTGCCGCTCGTGGTCTCGCCCGGCGCGGGCTCCGAGATGTACCGCGGCCTCGGCGCCGTGATCCTCGGCGGGCTCATCGTTTCTACAGTCTTCACACTGGTGCTCGTCCCGATGGTCTTCAGCCTCGTGCTCGACATGGTTTCCGGCGTCAAGCAAGTCTTCAAGATTCGGGACACGGCGAACGCGCCGGACGATCATGGCCCCCCGGGGCACACGCTGGCGGATGAGTTGAAGTCGCCGGCCATGCCGCACCGGCACCGGCCCGCGCACGAGCCGCAGCCGGCGTGAGGGGAGGTGCCGATGTGCGCCGCTGACCGATCTCCCGCTCAGAGCTCGGGGCGCACGCGCCGTCGAACGCAACGATCCGAGGACGGGTCGGTGGCACGACGCATTTGCCGCCCTGGCAAGACTCAGTTGAGTTCGAGACAGCACCACGCGGTGCGCTGCTCGATATGCACGGGTGCGAGGGCGTGCAGCCGCACCTCGGCGTCGAGAAGCGCGCGGACCGACTTGGGGCGCGGGGTGAAGAAGTGCATGACCGGAGGACGTACAGAATCGATCGGCATGATCGCCGCCGCCGCGAGGGCGATGAGCTCGAGGTGTTTCCTCGCCCAGGCCGAGACCGCGATCAGGCGCTCGACCCGGTGGGCCGGCAGATCGCCCGGCTGGGCCGCCGATGGCTCGGCGAGGGGCATTGCCTCATCCGCGAGAAGGATGTGGAGCGTGCCATCACGGTCCGCGGCGAGTTCGACACCCTGATCGAATGGACAGCGGAACGCGAGAGGGATCAGGCCGTGCACGTGCTTGAAGAGTTCGGGGTCGTGAGATCGCGGAGTGCTGGCCGCGGCGCCGGTTTGGGGCTTCGCGTCGGATTCAGTGGCGATCGGCGTAGGGGCCGGAGCCGCGCCGGACGCCGCTTGTGAATGATCGGTCTTGGCAACTGGAGCCGCGACAACCGGCGCCGAAGCGATGTCGGGTTCGATCGAAGTTGGAACCCGTGCTCGCCGCTGTTCGATCGGTAACTTGCGGGGCTGCGGCGGGACGGTCGGTGGAACAGCGAGAAGGTTCGTCAGAAGCCGAGCAGGGGAGAGATCGCACGAGCCGCGGAAGATCGCGAGCGTGCCGGTCGGACGCATGCGTTCGACGACCGCGCTGAGCTCGGCGGACGTGCCAAGGAACGCGTGGCACGCGCGATTGACGCGTGCCACGGCGTCGGCGGCTTCCTTGCGACCGGCCCCGACCACGGCGATACCGAAACTGATGGCGTGCTCGCGACGACGGTGGGCGAGGATGTCCTTGATCGATTGGTACGCGGCGGCCACGGCGGCGTCGTTCGCGCCGGCGAGGATGGTGACCCGCGTGATCCGCGCGTCATCGGCCAGCTTGGCCGCGTCGCGGGTGTCGCACATGAGCAGGCGGCGCTGTGCGAGAGCGCCCGCGAGGGCCAAGGCGTCATCGAGGTCATCGACGGGCGCGCTGATTGCTGAGCGGTCGCCGCCGTAGAGCTCGACGGAGCATTCACCCGCTCGGAGGCGAGCGAGCAGGACGGGAGCGTCGATCAGGTCCAGAAGCTCGCGGGCGTACTGCGCGGGCCACGGCGAGCCGCGGACGGGGAGATGGCCCATCAGAAGCAGCTCGACCATTGGGGGCCGCATCGGATGACGGAGGGGTTCGGATTGTTCAATCGCCGCGATGGAGGGTGGCTCGGGTTGCGGGCCGGCTGCCGGACTTTCTGGATCGGGAGTCGATTCCGCGGCAGGATGCGGAGTGGCCGCCACCGATGGGATGTTCATCGGCTGGGCGGGCGCGAGAGGTGTTTCTGACTGTTGCGACGTACACACCGGTCGAACTGGGTCGATCGCCGGGATCGTGGCGGTGTCGCCGTTCGCGTCGGGAACAGGACCGTCATCGGAGCCGAGAAAGAGCTCGGCGAGGGCGTCGAAACCGGAATCGGCTTCGGGCTGGGAATCGGGAAGATCCCAGTCGCGCATCGGGATGGAAACTTCGTCACCGTGATGCGGCATGAGGGGTTCCGATTCAACCAACGGCGGCGAGCGGCGAGACCATTGAGGCCGGTGAGTGCGAAGGCGCGGCAGGAACTGATGACGGGAGTAAGACGACTTCGATCACGCTGTCGAACTCTCCGTAGGGGTTGCGGTCGAAGTTGGGGTTGTAAGGGTCGGCGAGCCAGCGGCCATCCATGACGAGGCGGTAACGGAACTGACCCGGCGCGACTTTGAGACAGGCTTCATGGACGCCCAGCGAGGAATTGTACTGCATGGGCGTCGCGGTGGGGGACCAGTTGTTGTGATTCCCCGCAATGAAATAGCGGCTGGTGGCGGGGCCGGGCTGGATGAACAGGAGGCCTTGGGACGTGGGGCGCACACCGAAGAACGGGGCGATGGGACGGCGAGCAGCGTCCGACACCTCTCCGCCGGCGCGACCGCCTGTAGCGCCGCCGTTCACCGTGCGGGCCACATCGGGATCGGCGTCGAGCTTTTCGATGAGGGACTGGCCCTGGGCCGCGAGACGGCGAGCTCGGGCGGCGAGTTCGGCGGCGCGGGAAATCGGGAGGGCCGGCGGGCGGACGTCGAGTTCCAGGTCCAGCGCCCGGTGGGGGACGGCCCGCGTGACCACGGTCACCGGCCCCGCGTCAGTCGCATGGAAGGACTCCTGCTCGGCCGGAGCCGGCGGATCGTCATCGAGGCGCATGGCCCTGTGGGCCTTCGTCGCACCCCCGCAGACGAACCATTCGGCGAGGGCGGCGTAGTCCGCTGCGCCGGCCGACTCGGGATCGAACTCGACAACGGGGAGACCCAGCGACGCGGCCTCCTTGAGCTTGGGATCGAGTCGGATCACATGAGGAACCGCGCAGTCGCCCATATGTTTGCTGATTTGGGCGAGCACGTCCGAGGCCAGGTTGCTCGTAACGTCGTGCATCGTGGGCACGACATGGAACGGCGTCGGGGCGCCCATTCGGCGGGCGAGAGCCTTGATGGTCGCGATCTGTTTCTTCGCGCCGTGAAGGGCAAAGAACGCGGTTTCCACCGGGATCAGGATGTCCGTGGCGGCGCGAAGGGCGTTGAACGTGAGCAGGCCGATCGCGGGAGGGCAGTCCACGACGCACCAGTCGTAGTTGTTGGCCAAGCGGTTCAGAACGCCGGAGAGACGGAGATCGCGGTCTTCGCGGTCGGCAAGCCCGCCGCGGGCGGCTTCGAGGCCAGCGAGCTTTGAGGTGCTCGGGGCGAGGTCGAGATTCCTGATGACCCGCCAGAGCATGCGCCCGGTGTCGATGGGGCGATCGGTCGGCAACAGCAGCGCGTCGCCGATCTGCAGGTCGATCTGGTCTTCGGGGATTGCGAGGCCCAGCGCGCAGTGGGACTGGGGGTCCATATCCACCAGCAGCGTCCGCGCCCCTTGGCGAGCCAAGGCGGCGGCCAGATTGATCGCGGTCGTGGTCTTACCGCTGCCGCCCTTCTGGTTGATGATCGCGAGAGTGCGCATGTGGGGGCCAAGGCTTCCGCGTTGGCGCAACCCCAACCCGCAACCCTGCGGGCCGGCGACAAGGGCGGCGCCAGAGAAGTCACTGCCCCGGCGGCGACTGCCGAGGAGCGCACATGCAGTGGGCTATCGGACGGGGCGATGGAAATACTGCAAAGTCCGGTGGGAGAGTGGGCGGATCGCGCTCCGAGCCGCCGGCGTTCTCGGCGCCATTCGCCCGGCGGGCGCGGGCGGGCTCGTCGTGACATCCGGCGAGGGGTCAGCGGCGCGCGTGCGCGCGAATGGCATCCCACCCGGCCCGGATGGCGTCGAGCGGCGGCTTTTCGATCACTTCGCTCACGCCGAGCGAGGCAGGGACGACCACCCGGATCGACCCGCCGATCGATTTCTTGTCGTGCGACATCGCTTCGATGAGCTTGTCGTCAGGCGGTAAGCCCACGACGCGGCTCTCCATGCCGAGGCGTTCGACCGCGACGCGGATGCGTTCTTCGTCAGGCTGAGCAAGGCGGTTCATGGCACGGCTGGCGGCGGCCGCGGCGACAAGGCCGAGGGCGACGGCCTCTCCATGGAGGACGGGGGCGTTGCGCGGGTCGCCGTCGGGTGAGAGGTAATGGAACGACTCGATCGCGTGGCCGAAGGTATGGCCGAGGTTGAGGAGCGCGCGGCCGCCGGCGGAGGAGGGCTTTTCCTCGCGCTCGTCGTCGGTCACAATCGCCGCCTTCACGGCGACGTTCCGCGCGATGAGCGCTTCCAGCAACGCGGCGTCTCCCATGCGGAAGCGGAGCAGGTTGGCGTTCGTCCAGGTGAAGAGGTCGGCGTCGACGGGCCTACCGACCGGGTTCTTGATCCCAACGGAGATGAGGCCGTGCTTGACGCACTCGGCCAGACCGGCGCGGAGGTGACGCTCCGGGAGCGAGGCGAGCGCGAAGATGTCTGCGACGACGAGCCGCGGTTGCCAGAAGGCGCCGACCATATTTTTGAGGGTCTTGTCGGGGAAAACAAGATTGACACCCGTCTTGCCTCCGACGGAGGCGTCGACCATGGCGAGGAGCGTGGTGGGGCACTGGATGACGGGCACGCCGCGGCGGTAGGAGGCGGCGACGAAACCGGCGACGTCGCCAACAATGCCGCCGCCGATGGCGATGACCGGATCGGTGCGTTCGTGGCGGGTCTGCGCGATCTGGTGGAGCAGGCGTGAGACGGTGTCGATGGACTTGTTCGCTTCGGAAGGCTTGAGATCGGCGCGGGTCACCGTGAAGCCGGATTGCTCGAGCGAGGCGAGCGCGGTACCGACGATCGTCGCGGGGACACCGACATCGACGACGACAAAGGCCCGGCGGCCGGGAACGAGATCGGCGGCGCGGGGGCCGATTTCGGAGAGGACGCCTTCACCGACGAGGACGTCGTAGGAGCGGGGGCCGAGGTGGATGGGGATGGTGGGCATCGGGCGATTGTCGTCCGCGTTTCATCGGCTTGACCGCCGCGAAGGTCAACTATTCCCACTCAATCGTCGCGGGCGGTTTGCTGGAGATGTCGTAGACGACGCGGTTCACGCCGCGGACCTCGTTGATGATGCGGCTGGAGATGCGCGCGAGCAGCTCGTGCGGCAGGTGGGCCCAATCGGCGGTCATGAAGTCCTGCGTCTCGACCGCGCGGATCGCGACGACGCTGTCGTAGGTGCGACCGTCACCCATGACGCCTACGCTCTTCACCGGCAGGAGCACCGCGAAGACCTGGCTCGTGCGCCGGTACCAGTCCGCAGCGGTAATTTCCTCGATGAGAATCTCGTCACAATCACGGAGGATCGAGAGACGGTCCTCGCGCACTTCGCCCAACACACGTACTGCGAGACCGGGGCCGGGGAAGGGGTGCCGCCAGATGAGCTGGCTCGGCAGGCCCAGCACCTCGCCGAGCTTGCGGACTTCGTCCTTGAACAAGTCACGGACGGGCTCGATGAGATCGAAGCCGAGTTCGTGCTTGGGGGGCAGGCCGCCCACATTGTGGTGGAGCTTGATGTTGGCCGACTGGCCGGCGTGGCCGTGGCCGCTCTCGATCACGTCGGGATAGAGGGTGCCTTGCGCAAGGAACTTGGCGCCTTGGATCTCCTTCGCCGAGTGCTTGAAGACTTCGATGAAGCGGCGGCCGATGCGCTTGCGCTTCTCCTGCGGATCGGTGATGCCCGCCAGATCGGAGAGGAAGTCGTGCGAAGCATCCGCGACGCGGAGGTCGATGCGGAAGTGATCCCGGAAGGTCTTCTCGACAAGGGTGCGTTCGTTCTTGCGGAGCAGGCCGTTATCGACGAAGACGCAGGTGAGCTGGTCGCCGATCGCGCGGTGGAGGAGCGCCGCGACGACGGAAGAATCGACGCCACCGGAGAGGCCGCAGATCACCCGATCGGATCCGACGATCCGGCGGATCGACGCGACCTGCTCCTCGAGGAAGTCGGCCATTTTCCAGTCGCCGCGGCAGCCGCAGACGTTGAAGAGGAAGTTCTCGAAGAGCCGCAGGCCACAGGGCGTGTGGGTGACCTCAGGATGGAAGAGCACGGCGTACCACTTCTCGCGCCGATGGCGCGCCGCGGCGTGCGGGACGGTGGGCGTGGTCGCGAGCGTCTGAAAATCGCGGTCGAGGTCGGCGACCTGGTCGCCGTGGGACATCCAGACGATGGAGTTTTCCGGGATGCCGGCGAGGATGTCGGAGTCGTCGGTGACGTGGAGCGAGGCGCGGCCGAACTCGCGGGACTTGCCTGGTATGACCGTGGAGCCGAGGGCGCGGCACATGGCCTGCATGCCGTAGCAGATGCCGAGGACCGGGACGCCGAGCTTGAGGAACTCGGGGTTGAGTTGCGGGGCGCCGGGCTCGTACACGCTGGCCGGCCCGCCGGACAGGATGATCCCGCGCGGGTTCATCGCGCGAAGCTCGGACACGGGCGCCAGCGGGGAGATCAGTTTGCTCAGCACCCCAAGCTCGCGGACCCGGCGCGCGATGAGTTGTGCTGTCTGAGAGCCGAAGTCAACGACGGCGATGGCGTCGTGCGTGAGCATGGGTGGGGTGTCGCGGGAGCGGGAGAGTAGGGGGGAAGTGTCCGCCGAGCAAGCGATGAAAAACTTAAAAGGCCGCGACGACGGTGGTGGTCGCTGCGGCCCGGGCCTCTCGGCACAGAACGGAAGTGGAACTGATATAGGACGCCCCTGCGGCGCTACCGCGAGCGCCGCCGGCCGATGCCGGCGACACCGGCAAGAGCGAGTAGCGCCACCGAACCGGGCGTCGGAACGACTTGGACGTTGACGGTTCCCCAGGCGGTCGCTTCGATGATCCCGCCGCCAAACTCGGGCGGCGCCGCGATCGTCATCTCGAAGGGATTGGAGGCCCAGCTCCCCTCAAACTGAATTGGGATCACTGTATTGGGAGGGAAGTAGTAGGCATCCTCATCTTCTTCAGGCGGCGGCGGCGGCGGAGGCGGAGGCGGAGGAGGGGGAGGAGGAGGAGGAGGAGGGGGGGGCGGGGGCACCTTTCCCTTTGTGCCGGCGATCAACTCCGCAAACCACCAGGCGAATCCGCCGCGCTCGCTCGCTTCGCCGGGCACTTGATAGCCGGACAAGCGGAGGTTGCCCTGACCGCCCTCATCGATGGACCCGGTCTCCCGGAAAAGCAACGACGAGTTGACGGTGTCGACTACCTCGCCCGTGGTGGCATCGGTCAGGTTGAAGGAGTAGTTGTACTGAAAGGTGAACTCGATGGCGCGTGTGGGCCCGTCGTACGTGCCGACATCCTGGGGGCCGCCCGGATTGGCGAGCGTCCAGAAGATGCTCCCCACCCGGAGCGCGCGGCCGGGCTCGCCGTACATGCCGAAGAGATCGGTGATGGTGTTCTCGGCGGGGTTGGGCGTAAGGGTCAGCCCTCCGGAGACTGTGGTGAACAGCGCGGCGGGGGCCGGCATCGACGCCGCGAGGCTTGCGATGCCGGCGGTGATGGTGGACACGGTGAGTTTCTTCATATCTGGCTCCTTGATGACGCCGGAACAGAGCCGGGCAATCGCATGCCCCGGCACCCGGCGGATGAAGAAGCGAGCGGATCGCGGCGCGATCACGCGGCATATATGAAAAAGACATTTCTAATGTATAGATGGTTCTCCCATCAGTGCGTCGGCGCGCACGGGGCGCACCCCGCGCGCGCCCGCGAGGCGGGATCCCCGCGCTCGGACGGCGCAGCGTTCCCCGATCAGGATGAGCGTCGGAGGCAACGGGGCCGGGCGGCCGGTTCCGGGTTTCTCCGCGATTTCGTCCGAGTCCGGCGAGGCGTGCACCGGCGGCGCCGTCCACTATGATGGTGAGTGATGAAATCTTCGCGCCGTTGCCTGTTCGCCGCTGTGACGATCGCCGCCGGGAGTGGATGCTCGCTACCCGACAAGCGTGCGGATTATCAGTCGATTGACCCCGCCGAGCGTTCGATGGCGGCGGTCGAAACGGACAAAACCCGGGTGACCAAAGACATTCCCGAGCTGATCGAGATGCTCGATAGCGCCGACCCCGGGCTCCGGATGATCGCCGGGCGGACGCTGTATGACCTGACGGGCGAGACGCTCGGCTACCGCTTCAGCGATCCCTACAACAAGCGGCGAGAGGCGATCGATCGTTGGGAAGTGTGGTGGAGTGATCACAGGGGCCGGACGATATCCCCACCATCGAAAGACACCGGAGCGGGGAAGCCGTAGAATCCGGTGGATGTCCGGAGGCTTCGGTTTGGTCACCATGACGTGTTCCGAACCGGCGGTGAACGCATGAGCACGAAAGGCCAGACGAACACGAGCGGGGACTGCTGCGGCGGCAGGAAGGCCGCCGCGAACGGCACCACCGATGCCTGCGCTCCCCTGTGTATCCGAATGTTGAGCCAGGCGCGATACTTGAGCGGCGCACGGGAGCTTGTCTCGGCGGTCGCCAAGCGGTTCGGATTCGCGGAGGAGATCAGCGGCAAGATCGCGCTCGCAGTGGACGAGGCCCTCTGCAACGTGATCCGTCACGGCTACGACCGGCGCCCTGACGGCCCGATCTGGCTGAGCATCTGGCCCGAGGGGGTCAATGGCAGCGCCGACGCCGCGGGCGATAAACCGACCGGTATCCGCATCGTCATCGAAGACGAGGCGCAGCAGGTGGACCCAGACAAGATCAAAGGCCGCGAGCTTGAAGATGTCCGCCCCGGCGGCCTCGGCGTGTTCATCATGCGGCAGGTGATGAACAGTGTGAAGTTTGAAAAGAGACCGGACAAAGGCATGAGGCTCGAGATGGTGAAGTCGATCGAAGAGTCCTGCCCCTGTAGTCCAAAGACCCCCAATCCCTCCGCCCTCTCCACCCCACCCAGCACCCCTTCTACCTGAGGCGACGAACGCATGGAGATCACTGTAGAGAACCAGACCGGCGCCGTGTACGTCGTCCCCAAGGGCGACGTGGACCTCAGTTGCTCGCGCGACCTTCAGTCGAGGCTGAAGAAGGTGCTGGAGCCCAAGCCGGGGCGCGTCGTGGTGGACTTGTCCGGGGTGCCCTACATGGACAGCTCCGGGGTCGCGACGCTCGTCGAGGCGATGCAGATCGCGCGGAAACAGGCGACGAAGCTGATCCTCTGCGCCATGCAGGACAAGGTGCGCTCGATCTTCGAGATCGCCCGCCTGGACCGGGTGTTCACCATCGTGGGCAGCCGCGACGAAGCGGCGAAGGTCTGAATCGGAGGGTGCGATGGCGGAGCCGGGCGCCAAGGAACATCAAGGGCTGATCCGCGGCACCGTGATCAATCTCGGCGCCAGCACTCTCGACACGCTCGACCATATTGGCGTTCTCTGGAACCTCCTCGCCGACATGTGCGGCTGGATTTTCCGCGCCATGACGCGCCAGAAGGTGCGACTGGGGCGGGCCGCGATCGTGGCCCAGATGGTGCGCGTCGGCGTGCAATCGGTCTTTATCGTGGCGCTCGTTTCGGGGTCGATCGGGTTCATCCTCGGGTTCCAGATGGCCCCGCCTCTGGACAACCTCGGGCAGAAGGAACTGGTCCCCAACATCATCGCTGTTGCGGTGCTGCGCGAGCTCGGGCCGCTGGTCGCGGCGATCGTGCTGATCGGGTTCGCCGGGGCGTCGATCGCCGCGGAGATCGGCACGATGGTGGTGGGGGAAGAAGTCGAAGCGCTCGAGGCTCACGCGCTGAACCCGGTGCGGTTCCTCGTCGTGCCGCGGGTGTTGGCGACGATCGCGAGCCTCATCTGCCTGTCGGTGCTTTCCGATCTTGTGGCCGTGTTCGCGGCGGCACTGATGTGCAAGACCGTTCTCGATGTTTCCTGGACGACGTATTACATCAACACGCTGTCACAGGTCGGCCCGCGGGACTTCCTGACGGGTCTGGTGAAAGCCGGGATCTTCGGCGGGCTGATCGGCCTGATCGCGTGCGGCAACGGATTGAAAGTGACCGGCGGCGCGGCGGGCGTCGGCAAGGCCACGACGAATACCGTCGTCGAGTCGGTTGTAGCGGTGATTTTCGCCGACCTGATTTTCACGGTGATCTTCTACGCGCTCAAGCTGTTCTGAGCTACGCCCGTCGGAAGCCGACGGGGTGCTCGATCAACCCATAGACCTCGCGCAGGATCGTCATTCCGAGGAAACCCACCGCGGCGAGCGCGAGCAGCACGAATCCCTCGGTGTTCAGCCCGGCGCCGAAGAGCCAGGCGGTGTCGTACACCGGCAGGACGAGCGCTCCGTAGCGCTGGATGCGGTCCGCGGCACGGGTGCGATCACGTGCTCGGCGCAGGCGTGACCAGGCGAAGAGCACGAAGAGCCCCGCGAGAATGATGGGCGCGATGGCCGCCCGCCAGTGCACCCACTCGGGCCAGATTCCGCCGGTGCGTCGATAGCCGACCCACAGCAGAATGAACGACCAGAACGCCCATCCCATCGTCGCGATCAAGAACGATCGAACGGTCAGCGCAGGGCGCTTGCCCTTGGCGCGGTAGACGACCGCGCCGAGCAGCAGGGCGTGCGTCATCACCAGCCAGATCGGCCAGACAAACCGGATCGACACGTTCCCCGCGACCATGTGGGCGGCGTAGATGAGGCCCAGCAGCACCAGACCGACGCTCGGGACGTACCGGCCGATCAGGTTGTAGAAAAGAATCGCGCTCGCGGTCAGGAGGACGATCAGGACTGCGCCGACGCCCAGAAATGTGGCGCCGAGCACGCCAAGGATCAGCGCGAAGGCCACGATGGCCGCCGCGGCTTCGAGACTGAGCGCGCCCGCGGGGATGGGGCGATCGGGATGGAGCGCCCGGTCGCGGCGCGCGTCGAACGCGTCGTTCATGGCCGTCGCGTAGGAAAAAAGACCGACCGCGACGGCCGTCGCCGCTCCGAGCAGGAGCCAGAGCGGGGCCTCGACGAGCACGGGCGGGGCTGGCGTGTGCTCGGCAGGGTTGCCGCGGGACCAGAGGATGATGAACCAGAGATTGCCGACGGCGGCGAACGCCGTGGTCACGCGAGTGAGGTAGAGAACGGGCGATACGCGGCGGAGCACGCCTTCCATTTCGGGAGCGTAGCAGAGGGGGCGATCGGCCCCTATCATCGTCGCCCCATGCCGATCGAGCCGAGAACCATCGAGGGAAAACTGAGCAGCGCCGTGCGCGTGGCGGTCGTCGTGAGCCGCTATAGCCACGAGGTGACCGACCGCTTGCTCGAGGGGGCGGTGGGGGAGTTCAACCGGCGTGTCGCCGAATCACTCAGCGAAAAAGATGCTCGGAAGTGCCAGTTGGATGTTTTTCCGGCGGCGGGCTCGTTCGAGATTCCGGCGCTCGTCGCCGCGCTGGCGGAGTCGGAGCATTACGACGCGATTGTCGCGCTGGGGTGCATCGTCAAGGGGGAGACAAAGCACGACGAATACCTCTCGCACGCCGTCACGGGTGAGCTCGCGCGGATCTCGGTGGATTTGCGTATCCCCGTCGGGCTGGGCGTGCTGACGACCGACACGTGGGAGCAATCGCTCGCACGGGCCGGGGGTGAGATGGGGAACAAGGGCGCGGAAGCAATGACCGCCGCGATGGAATCGCTCATTGTGATGTGGGAAATCGAGGAGTTGTAAGGGCGACCAGCAGCAGCACTCTCCATGGCTACTCCTCGTGACATCCGCAGATTGGCGTTTCAGGCGCTGTTCCAGCTCGACGCTCGGAGCGAGAGCGAGACGGAACCGCTCCGCGCCATGGTCGAGGCCGCGGCGTCCGAAGAAGTCGGCAAGTTTTCGCCCGAGGAGATCAACCGGGCGTTCACCCTGGCTTCGGAGGCGTACAAGGCCCGGCGCGACGCGGACGCCGCGATGAACGAACTCGCGCCCACGTGGCCTGCGCACCGCCAGCCCGCTGTCGATCGTGCCATTCTCCGGCTGGCCCACTACGAAATGACTCAGGGCGGGGCGGCGGGAAGCGCCGCCGCAAATCCCAAGGTCGTCGTCAATGACGCGATCGAGCTGGCCAAGACGTACAGCACGGATCGTTCGCCCGCGTTTGTGAACGGGTTGCTCGACAAGGTGCTCAAACGAGTGCTCGCCGACGGGAAGGCGGCCAACACACCAGTGGATTCGGATCAGTAGAGCTCCCCATGGCCTTCATGTCCTCTGTCATCTCGGCGCTGAAACGCGGCTTGGGGAAAACCCGGGAAGTCGTTTCAGTCGGCCTACGCTCGCTGCTGCTCGGCCGGGGCCTTGACGAAGCGCTCATCTCCGAGGTCGAGGCGCGGCTCATCCAGTCCGACGTCGGTGTCAAGACCACGAAGCGGCTGATCGACGGCGTCCGAGCCGCGTACCGCGCGGGGACGATGAAGCGCGGCGACGAAGTCCTCGAATATCTCAAGCGCGAGTTGAAGGCGATGTGGCCGGTGGAGGACCGTTCGCTGCGGCTCGCGCCGCCGAATGCCGATGGCACGAAGGCCACCACGGTCATCCTCGTCGCGGGTATTAACGGTGCCGGCAAGACCACCAGTGTGGCCAAGCTCGCCCACTGGCTTCGAGAGCAAGGCAAGTCCGTCCTGCTCGCGGCGTGCGATACCTACCGCGCCGGCGCCGTCCGCCAACTCGAAATCTGGTCCGAGCGCCTGGGCGTCGAGGTCATCAAGGGGCAGCAGGGGGGCGACCCTGCTGCGGTCGCGTTCGACGCGTGCGAAGCGGCCCGCGCCCGCGGCGCGGATGTCCTGCTCGTCGACACCGCCGGTCGTCTGCACACGCAGGACCCCCTGATGCGGCAGCTCACCAAAATCCGCGACGTGGTTTCGCGCCGAATTCCGGGCGCCCCCCATGAAGTGTTGCTTGTCCTTGACGCCACGACCGGGCAGAACGCGGTCCGGCAAGCCGAGGAGTTCAAGGGCGCTATCGGCGTCACGGGAGTCTTCATGGCCAAGCTGGACGGCACCGCACGGGGCGGATCGGTCATCGCCATCCGGGAAGCCACCGGGATTCCGGTGAAATTCGTCGGATTGGGCGAGACTCCGGCGGACGTTCAGCCCTTTGACCCCGAGTCTTTCATCGAGGCCATGTTCGCCCTCGACTAAAAATCCTTGTCATTCCGGCACTTATGGCTTAGACTTCGGTCGTGCCACGTCGTCCACGACGACGACGTCGTCGAGTTTCTCGACGTGATTTTCAGGACGGATCAATAAATTGGGACTGGTCCGCAAGGGCTGCGGCACCGAAATAAGTCTTGCGCTACGTGCGAGCGTGTGGCTCGCGTGTTGTGATATGCCCCGCGTTCAGAGGTGCCGAATGGCGGCCGCTGCGGACCAGGCTGACGTCAGGAGCCACGCGATCGAGCGCGAGCATTACGAGCGCATTCTGTCGGTGACGAGACGGCTGGCGTCCACCAGCGACCTCCAGGAGGTGCTGGGGACGATTATCGACGCCCTCAAGATCGTCCTACGGGCCGACCGGGCCAGCGTCTTCCAGTACGACGCCGAGACCCACGAACTCTTCGCCACGCGCGCCCACGGCCTTGCTGCGGACCTCCGTCTCCCGGCCGACCGGGGCATCATCGGCGAGGCGGCGCGGACGCGTCTGATCGTCAATATCCCCGACGCCTACGCCGACGCGCGCTTCAATCAGGAAGTGGACAGCAAGACGGGCTACCGCACCCGGTGCCTGCTCACCGTGCCGCTGATGGACTACGAGGGAAAGCTCGTGGGCGTCGCGCAGGTGCTCAATAAGGACATCGAATGGGGTGGCATCTTCGTCGTTGAGGACGAAGTCCTCGCGCAGCACCTCGCCGATCAGGCGGCAATGGCGCTCAAGCGCGCGGCGCTGCTCGATGCCGAACGCCAGAAGCACAAGCTGGAAGCCGACCTGCAGGTCGCCAAGCGCATCCAGCAGGCTTCGCTCCCGGCCTCGCTCCCGGCCATCCCGGGCTATTCGATCGCCGCGGACACGCTCCCCGCCGACGAGACCGGCGGCGACGCCTTCGACGTGATCGACCTCCGCAAATGGAAAGGCGAGAACGCCCACGCCGACGCGATGATCTTCCTCGCCGACGCCACCGGGCACGGCATCGGACCGGCCCTCTCGATCACGCAGGCCGCGTCGATGGTCCGCATGGGCTGTCGCATCGGCGCCTCGCTCGACGAAATCGCCCTGCACGTCAACAACCAGCTCTGCACCGACCTCCCCG
>DASZQL010000191.1:0-26274 GCA_035549675.1 Phycisphaerales bacterium
GTGAAGTCGCCGAAGGGGGAGAGGCGGGCGTCGAGTTCGGCGAGGTTGATTCGCGTGGAGGGAGTCGTGGGGGTGATCTGGATGGAGTTCCGGCCGCAGAGGGTGGAGGTAGAGGAGGCTCGGTCGCCGCTGAGCCAATCGAAGCGGCGGAGGGCGCAGCAGGGACAATCGGTACGCGGCGAGCCGGTGCTGATGGTGCGGAAGGACGTGGGCCAGAGGTTGATGGAGAGGAGTAAGCCGCCTGAGGCAGCGGGATCGGTGCGCGCGTTGTCCGCGCGCGGCGTGGAGGAGGCGGCATCGCCGACGAAGAGCTTGATCGCTTCGGCGGCTTGGAGCGCGCCGAGCGTGGCCGTGAGCGGGCCGAGGACGCCGGCAGTGTCGCACGTGGGTGCGCTGCCGGGGGCGGGGGGTTCATCGAAGGTGCAGCGGAGGCAGGGAGTCTGTTTCGGAAGGATCGTCGTGAGCAGCCCGGTGGTGCCGACCGCGCCGGCGTAGACGAGGGGGGTGTTGTGCTTGATCGCGAGGTCGTTGAGGAGGTAGCGGGTTTCGAAGTTGTCGGAGCAATCGAGGAGGATGAGAGGGTGAGACGGTGAGACGGTGATGGCGTGAGTTGTCCCATGACCAGCGGGCACTACAGTCGGCTCAGAGCAGCCGCCTGTAGTGGCACGGTCGATGGCGCCGCGGATGATCCGCTCGGCGGAGGTGTGATTGAAGTCTTCGATGATGGCGCTGAGGGTGATGGAAGAATTGATTTGCGACAGGCGGCACCGGGCGGCTTCGGCTTTGGGGAGGCCTTCGCGCGCGTCCTGCTCGTTGAAGAGTGTCTGGCGCTGGAGGTTGGTCAGCTCGACGACGTCGCGGTCGATGAGGGTGAGCGTGCCGACGCCCGCGCGGCAGAGGAGCTCCGCGGCGACGGTGCCGAGGGCGCCGACGCCGAGGATGATGGCGTGGGAGGAAGCGAGGGCGCGCTGCCCCGCTTCGCCGACCTGGGGGAGGAGAGTTTGGCGGGAGTAGCGGGAGGCGGGATTGTTCGCAGGATCGGCTGGCACGGAGGCAATGGTACGGCGCTTGGTGGCATGCTTCCGCTCTGGGAAGCATGATTCGCTTTACGCTAACGATCGCATGTACCGCCGGAGCCAGCTTCGTCCGCCCCTCATCCGGAAGTAGGGGTTCTGCGAGCGGAGTGTCGTGAGGTATGGGAAGATGCGGCGTACCGTGGGGCGACTGACCAAGAGGATGATCATGAGAAATCTTCGGTTCATCGGCGTTGTGGCGATGTGCGTCGCGGGACTATGTAGTGTCTCGCTGGGGCGACAGGAGGCGGAGGAGGGTCGCACCAAGCAGAAGGAGAGCACGCCGAGCATCGTGGGTACGTGGGTGATCGACGCCGAAGGAATGAAGAGCGATGAGCGGTTCAAGCAGTTTGCGGGCTCGGAGCGAGGGCAGTTTGCGATTGCCTATCTGGCGGGCGTCTCATGGGAGTTCACACGATCGGGCGAGATGAAGATGAATCCGATGGGTACGACGGCGACCTATCGGGCGATCCCCGACGCGCCCGGGAAGTTTGAGATCAAGGCGCTCGGTGGCACGGACTGCGAGGTTCAATGGCTCTCCGAATCGCGCATCGTCTTCACGAGTCCGGAGCCGCCCACCGCGATGCTGCTGAGCCGCGTGTTCGACCCCGCGTGGCGCATCGTTGGCGAGTGGAATGTCGATGAGGCGGCGCTCCGCGCACGATCCAAGGATCTCGGCGGGCCCGAGCTCGCGGCGGTTCTTGAAGAAGCCCGAGCCATGACCGTTCTTGTCGAGCGCAACGGATCGGTGTCCGTGTCCGGAGGTGGCGCGAAGCTTGTCGGAAAGGCCCGAGAAGTGATGCAGGACGGCGGCGGAGCCAGGTTTGACGTAACCGCGGATGACGGCGAAACGGCGCGGCTGGACGTGGGAACCGACGGCGGCGCGACACTGATGCGCGGCGCGAAGACATGGCCTCTGGCCCGATCGCAATCGGCCGTGAGCGCGCTGCAGGGGCGATGGATTCCCGATGCCGCATCGCTGCGAGAGATGGAATGGTTCAAGAAGCTGCCCGAGGCCGACCAGCAGAAGCGATTGGACGAGATTGCGCCCGCGAACGAACCACCGATGGTCACGGAAATCACCGCGGAACAATGGGGCGACATGGGACCGTACGAGGCGAAGGTCACCCGGCCGGGAGTGTTCGGGATTTACATCGGCGGCGAGTTGCGCTTCCACGCGGAACTTGTCGGCCCGAACCGGTTGCTGGTGCACGCCGGTTACGGCCGCGTGTATCCGCTGAAGCGAGAAGGAACTAAATGACGAAGCGCCGCTTGGGGCCGTGGTGAAGTCACCTTCGGCACATGCTTCTCCGAGCAGAAGCATGCCACCCGAGTCTTCGTGCCAGTTCAGCTCTTCTCGAACACGTACGCGCACGCTTCGAGCCGCGCTGGTTTGTCGTCGGCGATGGCGAACTGCGCGCCGCGGAGGTACGACGCGGAGCCGTAGAGGCCGTCTTTGCGGACGGCGTAAAGAGTGAGTCCGAAGTTGGGGCGGCCTTTGTCGTCCAGGAGCCGCTTCGCGAGAGTCTTCTTCGCGATCGCGCGGAGGACGAAGAGGCACGCGGCGGTGGGGTCGTCGCCGGCTTCCATGCGGCGGACGACGTGGAAGGCGGCGCAGTTGTGGATGGCGGCCTCGCCGCGGCCCGTGCCGCCGGCGGAGCCGACGGCGTTGTCGGTGAAGAGGCCCGCGCCGATGATGGGCGAGTCGCCCACGCGGCCCGGGAGTTTCCATGAGAGGCCGGAGGTGGTGGTGCAGCCTGCGAGGTCGCCGGCGGCGGTGCGGGCGGAGAGGTGGATGGTGCCCCAGGTGTGCGCCACGCCGAGGGAGTCGCGAAAGATGTGGGAGGAGGCTTGAGGGTTGCGGCTTGAGAGTTGCGGGGAAGACGAAGATTCAGCGGAAGAGGAGGAAGCGAGAGACCTAGCAGGCACGAAGCCCTCACCCCGCCCTCTCCCAGAGGGAGAGGGAGTCGGAAGCGTCGCGTCGGAGCGTTTTTCGCCGGGCTTGGCGGGCGGAACCGGCGCGAGAGAAGGGATGTCGAACTCGTTTTCCTCGAGCCAGTCGTCGTCGCGGTTCAGGGTGCTGCGCCATTTGAGCCATTCGAGTCGGGCCTCTTCGGTGAGCAGGTTTTCCTCTTTGAAGCCCATGCGGAGGGCGAACTTCAGCGCGCCCTCGCCGACGATGAGCGCGTGATCGGTGCGGCGCGCGACTTCGCGCGCCACCGCCGCGGGGTTCTTGATATTGCGGAGGGCGGCGACGGCGCCGGCGCGGTGGGTTGGACCGTGCATCACGCTGGCGTCGAGCTCGACGATGCCTTCCTCGTTGGGCAGGCCGCCGAGGCCCACGGAGTGGTCGGTGGGGTCGTTCTCGACGATCGAGACGCCGTCAACGGCGGCGTCGAGGGGATCGGAGCCGGCGCGGATGAGTTCGACCGCGCGGGCGACGGAGCGGAGGCCGTTGGCGCTGGAGATGGCGATGGGGGAGTTCTTGTTGGCCCGGTTGACGCCGGCGGGTTGATTGTTCGTGCCGGCCTGGCCGCGCGCGGGTCGGATGGCGGAGAGCGCCGCCGCGGTGGCGGTGAGCGCGGAGATGGAGGAGACAAAGTCGCGGCGAGTGAGGTGTGATTGCGGCATGGGTGTGCTCCGGGATGAATCGAGTCTACGAAGAGCACGAGATGCCGCGGCCGCAGAAGGCATGCTGGTCGCCCCTTGCATCCTGTGATCGAGTTGTGTTCGCACCCGCAGAGGAGCGTGCCGCCCCTCTGCAACTCCCGTGCTGAAGACAAAGACACCCTGATGGGCGAGCCGCCAGTGCCACGCTTCTCGGGGCGAGACCAGGTCAGGACGCCGCGAGATCGAGCGGCACCTGCTCGGCGATCTCGAGGCCGAAGGCGTCGAGGCCCGGGAGTTCCTTGGGATGGTTGGTGAGAAGGCGGAGCTTGCGGAGGCCGAGCTCGCGGAGGATCTGGCCGCCGACGCCGAAGTCGCGCTGGTGCATGGGGACGACACTCGCGCCGACGCCGGTGGGTGAGATGAGGTCGGGGGCGTCGTCGGGGATGTCGTGGCGGCGGAGCGCGGTGAGGCGCTGCTCGAGCTCGTCGCCCACGCCCTCGGGGCGGAGGTAGACGATCGCGCCGCGTTTTTCGCGCTGGATGGCGCGCATCGCGGCGCGGAGCGTGCGCCCGGTCGAACCCTCGGGCGAGGTCGAGAGGTCGTTGAAGATGTCGCCGAGAACGCTGCGGCGGTGCATGCGCACGAGCGTGGGCTTGTCGGTTTCGATGGGGTTGCCGTCGCGGCCGAGGTCGCCCACGCCGCCGAGGGTGAGGGCGATGTGGGGGAGTGGATCGACCGCGCTTTCGAAGGCAATGAGATTGAACTCGCCCACGTCGGTGCGGATCGTGGTGCCGCGGTCGGGCGGCATGCGCTTGACGAGGCGTTCGCGCGAGAGGCGGTGCTCGATGAGCTGCGCGATGGAGCACATCTTGAAGCCGTGGAGCTTGCAGAACTTGTCGAGGTCGTCGCGGCGGGCCATCCGCCCGTCCTCGCGGACGATCTCGATGATCAGCGCGCTGGGGTGAAGGCCGGCGAGGCGCGCAAGGTCCACCGCGCCCTCGGTCTGACCCACGCGGACGAGCACGCCGCCGTCGCGCGAGCGGAGCGGGTTGATGTGGCCCGGGCGGACGAAGTCGTCGGGCGTGGTGCGCGGGTCGATGGCGAGCTCGACGGTCTTTGCGCGGTCGAAGGCGGAGACACCAGTGCCGACGCCGTGCTTGGGGTGGCCGTCGATGGAGACGGTGAAGGCCGTGCCGCGGACGGAAGTGTTGGCGGGGGCCTGCGGGTGGAGGGCGAGGCGCTCGCAGTCGGCGACGGTGAGCGAGAGACAGAGATAGCCGTTGGCGAGGCGCGTGATGGAGTTAATGCGCTCGGGCGTGACATGCTGGGCGGCGAGGACGAGGTCGCCCTCGTTCTCGCGCGATTCGTCATCGACGAGGACAATGAACTTGCCGGCGCGGACGTCGGCGAGGATGTCGGGGATGGGGGAGAACATGACTTGGGATTGTAGGGGAGAAGATTCACCGCAGAGGCGCGGAGGACGCAGAGGAGGAGGAGGGGGGGAAGAAAGTGAAAAGTGCCTGGTGCTCGGTGGCGTAGGGACGATTGGAAGGTGGAAGTCGGGAGGCGATGGCTCGCGATCCGGGTTGGAGGTTGGAGGGAAAGCGCTACAGTTAGACCATGAGAATCGCGGCCCTGGAGACTCTAACGAAGGACCAGCGGAAAGATTTGATCCGTGCGTTCAGACGTCGGCGGCGTTTGCTGGGGCTGGTGTGGTACTTGGTGTTTGCAGGAACGCTGGCCATCTTCGTCGTCGGTTCATCTCAAGGGAGCGGTGGCACAGATCGTGGCGCCGCGTCACACGCGCTGGACTCGTACGTGTGGGGCTACTTCCTATTTGGATATGTGTTCGTCGCGGTGCTGGCGGCCGAGGCGGTTTATCGCATGGCGGTGGCGGATTGTGTTGCGAAGTGCATCGAACAGTGCCAATGCATCGCGTGCGGATACTCGCTCAAAGGCTTGGAGCGGCACGACGATCGGGCGAAGTGCCCCGAGTGCGGGAGCGAGTCGCCGGTGGCGGCGCCGTCTCCGGAAGGCGGGATCGGGCGATGAAGATCGATGCCCTGGATGGTTTGGCGAAGGCGCACAGGAAGGAGTTGGTCCGCGCATTCAAGCGTCGGCGGCGCGGACTTGTGTTGGTCTGGTTCGTGGCGTTTGTAGGGACGATGATGTTTTTGGTTTTTATCTCCAGCGGGGTTGGTCGCACCAATCACAGCAGCGCATCGCAGAGACTTGAGGATTACATCGTTGGCGGCGTTCTCGTCGGTTTCGTGCTCGTCGCTGCGATCTCGGCCGAAGTTGTCTACCGCGTCTTTGTGAAGGACGGGATTGCGGCGTGCATTGAGAAATGTCAGTGCATCGCGTGCGGGTACTCGCTCAAGGGCTTGCCGCGGGGTGATCGGTTGGTGAAATGCCCCGAGTGCGGGAAGGAGACGCCGGTTGCGGAGGCGCTGGAGGAAGGCGGGGCCGGGTGATGAGGATCGCGGCGCTGGATGGCTTAGCGAAGGCGCACCAGAAGGAACTCGTTCGCGCGTATGTGCGCCGGCGACGGATGCCGCGCGTGGCGTGCGTGATCATGTTTTTCGTCACGCTGTATTTTCTGGCGATCGCGATACCGTTTGTGATGCGGTCTCTGGCGTTCATCATTGACCCAGTGGCGGAAGTGATCGGCACCGTGCCGTTGATGGTCATGATCTACGCCGCCATGCTCGCGATCGCGGCGGCTGCCGCGTACGGGTCGTATGTCACCCGGGTTGCGATTGGGGTTGGCGGTTGCTTGGGGCGCGGCGAGTGCATCGCGTGCGGGTATTCGCTCAAGGGACTGGAGCGGCGCGGCGACCGGGTGAAGTGCCCTGAGTGCGGGAGAGAATCGCCGGTCGCGGCTGATGCGCGTCAAAGTGACGGAGCCGCTCAATCGCAGTAGCTTCCCCATCGGCCTTTGGAGGGGTCCATGAGGTCGATGAGCATGGCGATGTCACCGACGCCGATGCGGCCGCTCTCATCGAGATCGCCGTCCCAGCCCGCGACGGGCACGACTTGGTTCCAGTGCTGGATGATGTAGGCGACGTCGGACAGGGAAAACTCACCGTTCTGGTCGAGATCACCGGGGCAGGTGCAGGGCGCCTGGGTGGAGAAGTTCAGCGTATAGTTGGAGCCGTACCCCGGCGCCTGCCCGCCGTGGCTGCCGGAGAAAATCCGGTAGCGATACTCCACGCCGGCTTCGAGAATGCCAGAGATGTTCCAGGTTCCGGTGCCACCATGTACTTCTGAAATTGAACCGCCGATCAGCGAAAACTCCATGACAAAGGAGTTGGCGATCGTGCTGGTGCCGGTTCGCTGGGTGGAGCCCGTGATCGTGAACGGGATGGAGATATTGGGAGTGAAGGTGACGTCGACGCTGCTCTCGGCGGTGAGCGACCCGGCAGAGACCGCCGCGGTGGCACTGCCCTGCGCGAGAATGCTGCAGGACAGAAGCCGGGAATGCTGAACCGCGCTGGTGTCAGAACCCGGGAGTGTCGCGTCGAACGAGCCCCAGCCCGGCGCGGAAAGGAGTTCCTCCGGCGGCGGGAGCTGGTGATGCGAGACAACCCGGCGCGCCTGCGAGCTCCACTGGATGAACTGTGCAGGCGCGGCCTGAACAAGCAATGCGAGAGTGGTGGCGGCGAACAGGATCCGCATGGCTATTCCCTTTCTAAAGGCGATCGGTTGCATTGTGAACTACCGACGGAGGCCGGGCAAGCCCATTCCACCGGTTTCGTCGCATGGTGAAGCAGCGCCATGGGTTTGGGCAGCAAACG
Source organism: Phycisphaerales bacterium (assembly GCA_035549675.1). Classification (GTDB taxonomy): domain Bacteria; phylum Planctomycetota; class Phycisphaerae; order Phycisphaerales; family UBA1924; genus DASZQL01. The sequence continues at coordinate 7,481 of DASZQL010000191.1, forward strand.
TAACATTCGGCGTTGCAGGACGATACGACACACGGTGCCTTTCGAGAGCCATGCCTAACAGTAGCTAGGCTGAGAGCGCATGAGAGACACACAGTGCATGCCGGATCAACGGGTGGAGCACCTCAAGTGGCTTCTCGAGATCACGTCCATCCCCACTGCGGCGGGGAAGGAATCGCGCGTCGTCGAGTGGATCCGGGCGTGGGTGGCCGCGCGGCCGGGGATCGAGATGGCGGAGGATGCGGCGGGGAACGCGGTTCTGAAGCAAAGCTCAAGGCGAAGAGCTCAAAGCTCGAAGCAAGACGAGGACATCAGACCGCCGCTGTTCTTCACGGCGCACCTGGATCATCCGGCGTTTGTGGTGGAGCGGATCATCGGGCCGGGGACGGTGATGATGAGTTTTCGGGGCGGGGTGCTGGACGCGTACTTCGAGGCGAAACCGCGGGTGGTGATTCACGCTGGCGGGGGGGGCGTGGTTCGCGGCGTGATTGTGGAGACGAGCAAGGGGGAGCATTTCCGGGAGTGCGTGGTGGAGTTGGAGGAAGACAGATTCACCGCAGAGGCGCAGAGAGCGCAGAGGTCGGAAGAGGACGAGAATGAATTGAAGATGCGGGCCGCGCACCGTGAGGACTCAGATGAAGAGTGCGAGGATTCGTGCGCGGTGGAAGTTGGTGATGTCGGGGTGTGGGATCTGCCCCAGGCGTACATCGACGGAGAGATGGCGCGGACGCCGGCGTGTGATGATCTTGCGGCCCTTGCCGCGGCATTGAGCGCGTTTGATGTGCTGAGGGATGTTGATGGTGCGGAGCACGTGCGGTTGCTGTTCACGCGCGCGGAGGAGATCGGGTTCGTCGGCGCGATCGCGGCGTGCAAGCTCGGCACCATGCCGATGAACTCGCGGGTGATCGCGCTGGAGAACTCGCGGAGTTTCCCGCTCGATTCACCGATCGGAGCGGGGCCGATCGTGCGCGTGGGCGACCGCATCAGCACGTTCAGCCCGTCACTGACCGCGGCGGTGGCGAAGACGGCGGAGTCGATCGCGGAGGCGCGGAAGAAGAGCGCGGCGGAAGGGGGACTGGGTGGCGGGGAATACAAGTGGCAACGCAAGCTGATGCCCGGCGGGGCGTGCGAGGCGTCGGCGTACCAGTCGTATGGCTACGAAGCGACGTGCGTGTGCCTGCCGTTGGGGAACTATCACAACATGGCGGACCTGGAGCGCGTGCAGGCGGGCGATGCGGAAGCGATGAGGAACGCGCGGATCGAGCCGGAGTACATCGCGGTCAGCGACTACCACGCGCTGGTCGATCTGCTCGTGGCGTGCGGCGTGTCGCTCGAGGGGGCCGAGCCCATCAGGGCGCGGATGGAGAAGCTGCACGAGAGGCTGAAATTTGTTTTGGATGACTGATGCTGTGCGGTGGTCTACGGCGGTTCAAGCCAACTACAAAGCGCACCTGCAGAGGTGCGTGCCGCCCCTCTGCAACTCCCCTGCCTCAGAAAAAGGCAAGTCAATCGGCGGGCCGCTGACGGCCGCCATCGGGATCGCGGGCGCAGTCTCGGATTCTCTTCTTCCTCTGCGCTCTTTGCGTCTCTGCGGTGAATCTTCAGACGGCTCTCAGCGGCGAACGGTCGGCCGCGCTGACGAGGAACTCGATGGTGGGAAGTGATTGCTTGAGGCGCCCGGCGAGGATCGGGAGGTAGGGCCGCTCGGTTTCGGTGTGGCCGGCGAGGATGATGGAGATGCCGCGGTCGGTCGCGCTGAGGATGTCGTGGTGGCGCATCTCGCCGGTGACGAAGCAGTCGGCGCCCTGCGCGTGCGCGGCGTCGAGGAGCGAAGCGCCCGCTCCCGGCACACAGGCGATGGTTCGGACCGTGGGGCTGCTTGTTCCGGCAGGAGCGGGCGAGCCACCAGTGGCACCTGACGGAGACGCAGGTGTCGCGATCGTCACGAGCGGCGAGCCTGTGGCGCGCTTGAGGCGCGAGGCGAGCTCAGTGATCGCGAGTGGTGCGGCGAGCGTAGCGGTGCGCCCGCCGCCTCGTGTGGTATCGGGGCGCGGGTGGAGCGGGTAGACGTCGAACGCGGGTTCCTCATAAGGGTGCGTGCGCTTGAGCGCATCGATGATCCGCGGCAGGTTGCGCGCGGGGCAGACCATTTCGAGCCGGATCTCGCTGACGAACTCGAGCTGGTTGGGCTTGCCGATGGTGGGGTTGGAAGAAGTAGAGCCGCGAAAGGAGCCGGTGCCTTCGGTGGCGAAGGCGCAGAGCTCGTACTCACCGATGCGTCCCGCGCCGGCGCTCGCGAGCGCTTCCCGGAGGGCATCGACGTTCTTGGCGGGAACAAAGGTGACGAGTTTGAGGGACTGGGCGGGGTCGAGGGAGGAGTGTGGGGAGAGCACGGGAAAAGAACGAAGCGAAGAAGAGGGGGAGGGAGTGGAAGCCGGAGTCGAACCGAAGCCCTCACCCTGCCCTCTCCCAGAGGGAGAGGGAGCGGAGATCGTGTCGCTGCCGATAAGCACGGACATGAGCCAGTCGGTTACGCCGCCGGGCGCCGCGTCCAGCGCGGTGTGCGGCGAATGGACCACGACGCCCGCTTCGAGAAGTCGGAGCAGAGCCCGCGAGCGCGGCGAGTCGGCGACGAGGCGCTTGATGGGTGCGAAGATCGGCGGGTGGTAGCTGATGACTGCGCCGCAGTTCTTTGTAACGGCCTCCGCTGCGACGGCTTCGGTGAGGTCGATGGCGAGAAGAACCGGCGAGCGGAGCGGGCGCGAGGGATCGCCGAGGATGAGTCCGACGTTGTCCCACGCCTCGGCGAGAGCGGACGGGGCGATGGAATCGAGGGCGGCGATGAGGTCGGCGACCGTGAGCGGTCGTGGTGATTCATGTGTGCTCATTGATACACACGATATTCGAGTATGCGCCGACGGTGCGCCCGCGGCATCAGCGCAAAGGGGACTGAGCAATGCCATGTTGCATACTGCGCGGCCGAATGGCGATGATCATGCTATTCATTTGCCGAGCGGCAGAGGTGCTCGGCCAATGCGGGGGCGGCACAGTAGTTCCGCCGCCAGATCCATCGGTGCCGAAGTTTGGCGGCGGAATCGGCGTTTCGGGGGAATGGCTCGCGTGCACTTCGCAGTACCGGAGTGACGGAGTATTGGGACCGGCCATCTTTATGTATCGTCGGGACGGCAACGCTTGGGCATTTGACTCGCAACTGCTATCGGTGGAGCCCGGCTCCCCATCGCAGTTGGACCGCTTGGCAATCTCGGGCGGGATCGTGGCCGCCGGCGACACAAATGCCAGCTCGGAGCTCGGAGATCGTCACGGAGCGGTCGAGACGTTCGAGCTCTCGGGCAACACATGGCAATCCGCAGCGCGGCTGGTCCCGGAGAATGCGGTCGACAACGATTACTTTGGATACGCCGTCGCGATCGATGGGCAAACCTTGGTCGCGTCTTCGTTAGGAGCGAGACGACACGGGATGACCGGCGCTGGTGCCGCTTACGTATTTGAAAAGATTGATGGCCAATGGGCGAACCGAGGGGAGTTGGAGCCGCCCGTTGTTCAATATTTCGGTCAGTTTGGGAATGCCGTTGCCATCTCGGGCGACACCGCGGTCGTTTCGTCGTCGATGTTCGATGGTCCGGCCGGACTCAATCAGGGCGCTGTCTACGTGTTTGTTCGCGTCGATGGCCTATGGAGTCTTCAGGCAACACTCTACGATCCCGTCCCGGCGGCATCCGAGAACTTCGGCCTCAAGGTGGCGCTGCATGGGGATGTGCTGGTCGTTGGATCGCGAGAGGACCGCGTAGATGGACTCCGGCGGGGGAGTGCCTGGATCTTCGAGCGGACAGGCTCATCGTGGAACCTGACGGCGACACTCGAACCGGTGGGCGGGGCCGTCCATTCTGAGTTCGGCTACTCGGTGGCGACCGACGGACACCGCGTGGTCGTTGGAGAACTGCATCCGGGCCGAGACATGAGCACGATACAGGGCTTTGCGCACGTGTACATCAAGTCTGGTACAGGCTGGTGGCACGAGGTCAGGCTGATGGGCGCTGCGCTCCCGCGCGGCGTGGAGTTCGGGCGAGTGGTCAACATCGAAGGCGATGGTGCGTTCGTTTGCACTGGCGGATTCAATCCGGCTACGCCCAGTGTTTTTGCCTTTGCGAGAGGCGAGATGGGCTGGGATGTTGCGCCGCCCCTGCAGCAGGATCTCAACGACGACCTGGCGGTCGGGCTCCCAGACCTAGCGGTGATTATTGATCGATGGGGCACAACCGTATCTCCCGGCGATTGGCCGGACGTCAATGGCGACGGGACAATCGGCCTCGGCGACGTGGCATCGGTGGTCGGCGCATGGGGCGTCCAGTGCGAATGAAAAGCATGACGTACCCTTCAGTCCGCTTCATTGAAATCTCACATTCCTGGGCGATTTGCCGGGGAGTTTCGGCCGGGGAAAGAATTTGCGTTCCCTCTCGCCCGAACCGCCGATAGGATACGTATGGACTGGCGGCAGGAAGCCGGGCCGCGGGATCGCCGCGGCGGAATGCAGTTCTCGAGTGCGGCTTTTCCCGGAGAGGAGAGCGGCTTGAATCCACGGATGGGATCGGCTGATCGGTTCGTTCTGAGCACCCGCCACACCGTGACACCACCTCCCCCCCCCTCACCGCGACAGAATCGGAATCCCAGGGCAGGCAAGCCCGGTCCCCAAAATCCCGGAACCGGGACGGGAGGCGCGGGAGTGATCGGCCGTCGTGAGGATCCGGCGCCGGGGACCGAAGAGCGTGGGGCCGGTTCAAAAGAATCATCGGGACGGGAGTCCTCTTCGCGCGACCGCGCGGGGTTCGGGATCATCCCCTCGCCGACGGTGAAGGCGCCGGCGGAGCCCATGCCGCAGAAGAGGAAGAACGCCGAGAAGGGCGTCAAGACGTTCGTGCTGGACACGAACGTGCTGCTGCACAACCCCAAGGCGCTCTTCGTTTTTCAGGACAACGACGTCGTCATCCCCTTCACGGTGCTCGAAGAGCTGGACCGGTTCAAGGGGGTCAACGACGACGTGGGCCGCAACGCCCGCGAGTGCATCCGCCATCTCGACCGCCTGCGCGAGAGCGGCAGGCTGATCGACGGCGTGCCGCTGGCCAACGCCTACGCCGCGTCCGCGCGGAATGGTTCGGCCCCGGTCGCCCCGACGGGCACGCTGAAGATCGACATCAACCGGTACCAGCGGCCCGATGCGCTCCGCGAGGAATCGCCGGATAACCGGATCATCGGCGTCGCATACGAGCTTCACAAAGGCGCACCGAAGGACCGCACGGTTGTCTTCGTCTCGAAGGACCTCAACGCGCGGATCAAGAGCGATGCCCTGGGCATCCGTACCGAGGACTTCGAGAACCAGAAGGTCAACGTCGATCAGCTCTATAACGGCTTCGTCACCATCGAAGCGCCGGGCGAGCTGATCGACGAGCTGTATTCGGAACGGATGCTCCCGGTCGAGCGCCTCGCGCCGCACCTCGACCTGCTCGATGAAACCGGTCTCGCCTCGCGCCACGAGCTGTGGCCCAACGAGTTCGTGCTGATGATCGACGGCGAGGACCCGGGCCACACCGGGCTGTGCCGGCGGCTCTCGGACACGGAGCACGTGATCCCGGTGACGGGGCCGCGGAAGCCCGTCTTCGGCATCATGCCCCGCAACGTCCAGCAGACGATGGCGATGGACCTGCTGCTCGACGATGAAGTTCGCATGGTGACGCTGATCGGCTCGGCGGGCACGGGCAAGACGCTCCTCGCGGTGGCGGCGGGGATGAGCAAGGTCTTCAACGACGAGCGGTTCGAGAAGCTGCTGGTCGCGAGGCCGATCATGCCCCTGGGGCGCGACATCGGCTACCTGCCGGGCGACAAGGACGAGAAGCTGACGGCGTGGATGCAGCCGATCTTCGACAACCTGACGTACCTGCTGTCGACGCGATCGAGCCCGAACCAGCACGCCGAGAGCCACACCGCGGAGCAGCGGGTGCAGAAGCTGATCGCGGACGGGCGGCTGGTGCTTGAGCCGCTGACGTACATCCGCGGCCGGTCGATCCCGCACCAGTTCATCATCATCGATGAAGCGCAGAACCTCACGCCGCACGAGGTGAAGACGATCGTCAGCCGCGTGGGCGAGGGGACCAAGATCATCCTGGCGGGCGACATCCAGCAGATCGACAACCCGTACCTCGACTCATCGAGCAACGGCCTGAGTTACGCCGTCGAGCGGATGAAGGGACTGGGCGTCGTCGGGCACGTGTCGCTGGTGAAGAGCGAGCGGAGCGAACTGGCGAGTCTGGCGACGGAACGGCTCTGAGCATTCACCGCGGAGACGCGGAGAGCGCGGGGCCCAGGACTTGCAGGCGAGAGGTTTATTGGCGTGATCCCTCGTCCATCGGCCACGCTTGGAATCCCAGCTCGAGCGCGTGAATCAGCGGTGGCAAGTCCCGCTCTACGACCACCCAAACCAAGTCAAGATTGACGTTCCAATAGCCGTGCACGAGACGGTGGCGCATGCCGACAATCTTGGGCCATGGCAACTCCGTGATACGCGCCCGTCCCGCGTCGGTCATTTTCGATGCGGCTTCACCGATTTCCTGGATCGCATGGAGGAGTGCCCGCGTGAGCATCGGGTTCGAGTTCAAGTCCTCGCGCGATTTGCCGCGCACAAACTCGGTGGCCTGACGCGCCGCGTCGAGCATGTGCTGCGCGCGAATGCGATCATCAAGCATGGGGTCGGCGTCAGGCGGCATACAGGAGTCGCGCCTCGCGGAGCACCCGTTCACGGAAATACTGCGACAGGTCCTCCGGTGTGCGGAGGTCTACTTCGCGCCCGAGCATCTCCCGGAGTTCCATCAGCATGCCGCCGAGGTCGAAGAGACTTTTCACTTCACCTGGCAGGAACTCCACGAGGATGTCGATGTCGCTTTCCGGCCCGAACTGACCATCCGAGCCATTGCCAGAATCCTGCAGGATGCTGCCAAACAGCGACAACTTTTTCACGCCGTGGCGACGGCAGAAATCGGCGATTCGGCCTTCGGGGATTTCGATGCCTCGGATGAGCATGACGGCAAAAGTATAGATCGCTCGGGCGGATGCCAGCACTGCCAGGCGATTGCGGGGCACGCCCAGAGCGACGTGCCCCGGCACCCAATGCAACAGATGATCGCGCTGGTCCTTAGCTGGACCTGCGGAGCACCCGCTCCATTGCCCTGATCGTCGCGGCGGAGACGTGGTGCTCGATGCCCTCGGCGTCGATTTCGGCGTGGTGCGCCGGGACGCCGAGCGAGAGCAGGAACCGCAGCACCGTGTCGTGGCGTTGGCGCGAGCGGGCGGCGAGGCGTTTGCCAGCGGGGGTGAGGGTGATGCGGCCGCCGCCTTTGCAGCGGGCGCCGGTGTCGAGGAGGCCCAGGTCGCGGAGGCGGGTGACGATACGCGAGACGGTGACGTGGCTGACGCCCATCATGCGGGCGAGCTCGCCGACGCGGGCGTGGCCGACGCTCTCGGTGAGCTGGGCGACGGCCTCGGCGTAGTCCTCGGCGGTCTCGTCGCGGTGCGCGGCACGGGTGCGCGTGAAGCGGTCGGCGGGTTGGCGGCCAGGATTCGGCACCGGGGCAATTTACTGGATCGGATCGAGTTGTTGATCGCTGATGCAGAGGGGCGGCATGCCCCTCTGCAACTCCCTGCTTAAGACAGCAGAGGAATGGAGACAGAGTAGAAGACCGGAGCGCTCACCCCGACCCTCTCCCAGAATGAGCGGGAGCAGAGCTGGGACGGGGCGCGTCAGGGCGATGTCATTTGCATCGCCCCGGGTGATCGTCGATCGCGCCAAAAAAATAAAACGCCGCAGCCCGATTGGTGGTGGTGGGGTGCCGGGCTGCGGCGCACACGGAGAAGGAACGAATCGGCCCGGGGAGCGTTTAGGCTCCGGAGGCCGGGAAAGGAAGGAAGAATCACGGTTCGCGCCGGTTACGGCGTGAAGCCTGCGTCGCACACACGAGGATCATCGGGATGATCGCCGAGGGGGCGGGGATGGGCTGTTGCGGCTGTGCATTCCGCTGCCCCCCGCCGCCATCGTCCGATACGCCGCCGGAGCGGCTGTAGTTGCTGGGATTTTCGAATGGGGGCGTGATGCCGCCGCCTTCACCCGACCCCGAATAGGGGAATGCCGGCGCGCCGCCGCCCAGTTCGCCGAGCGGCTGCACGGGGGCTTCCATGATCTGGATGTTGTCGAGGCCCCAGGCGCCGTCGATGTTCTCGCAATCACCTTCGAAGACGACCTCGACGATCTCGGTGCTGGCGCGGAAGACGGTCTGCAGGCCTCGGGCCATGTCGGCGTCGAAGGTTTTCTTCTTGCCGTTGATGGCTTCGTTCTCGGCGCGGATGTCGTCGAAGGATTGCTCGTAGGCGGGCTGGCCGTCGATGACGATCTTCATTGTGCCCGTCGCCTGGCCCATGAAATAAAGGTCGAAACCGATGACGTAGGAATGGCCAGGCTCGACGTAGAGGTTGACGGTCTTGCTGGCGTTGTGGAAGGGGCCGGCGAACGACGAGAACTTCGGCTCGTGCTCCCTTGGCATCCGCTGGTCGGTCCATTCGCGGCCGACGGCGGCGCTCTCGAACCCTTCGAAATACTTCACGGGAGCAGCGAAGACCTTCTTGCCCTTGTAGTTCACGCGCGATTCGGTCTTCGGTTCGCTGTCGGCGGAGTACGACGCGAACATGATCATGGCGTCGGTGGAGGCGCGCAGGGCCTTTGGTTGCGCGGGCGCGGCGTGCGATGACACGAGGTTGCTCGGCGCGGCGTTCGCGACGCTTCTGTCGCTGAAGGCGGCGGGCGCGAAGAAGGTCGGTGGGCGATCGATCTGTCGGACAACGTGGGTCGCTTCAGCGCCGGCGCGTTCGTTCAGCGTCCAGGAATCGAGCGTGTCTCGCTCGGCGGCGCGGCCCGCGAGGTTCTCAGCTCGCGCGGCGGTGTTGGCGGAGACAATGATGGACGGCAGGCGCGCGGTCCGCACAAAGCCGAGCGGCTCGGTCAGTGAATCGATGACTTGAGCGTGAGCGCCGGTGGGAATGAAACCGAGGCCGCAGGCGAGTCCCGCCGTTGCGGCCATGCGATACCACCGGCCACTGATTGCAGTGGCAGCCATCACGGACCCCTCCGTGTTTTCTGGAGTCCGCCCGCCGGTAAACAGATGCCGGCGAAGCGGGCGTCCCTCAATCTCCTGGCGGGTCCGACGGCCCCTGTGCTGGGTGCCCGGCCCCGACATTTCTACTCTACAAAGCCTACGATTGGATACCAGTTCTGGTTGCCGTAAAACCTTGCTAACTGAGGGGATATGACTCTTTGTGGGTCTGGGAAAGGAGTTGACGGGCTACCGGACCGGGATGAACTCCGTCATAGGAATTCCGTGTGAAAATGGGGTGTCGGAAAGGCAGTCCGAAAACGGGCTACCGTTGGGGCGGCAGGGTCGGGAGGCCATCGCAAGGCGTGGGAGGCCCTTGGCGGCTCGTGGGGGCGGGTACGGCGTTTGTAGAAGATGGGACGGCGGAAGGTGCGCTCGCTGGATAAGGAAGAAGGTTCGATGGGCGTATTCATGAACAACATCAAGACCACCGTGCTGATGGGCGCGCTGATGGGACTCTTTGTCCTGGTCGGCTCGTACTGGGGCACGAACGGGATGATTTTCGCGTTCGTCCTGGGCGGCCTGATGAACATCATCGCGTGGTTCTTTTCGGACAAGATGGCGATCGCGGCGATGCACGGCCGAGAGGTCACGAGGGAGACCGCGCCGGAGCTTGTGGGCATGGTTGAAGAACTGAGCCGGCGCGCGGGGCTGCCCTTGCCGCGGGTGTATGTGTGCCCGCATGACGCGCCGAACGCGTTCGCGACGGGCCGATCGCCCCGCAAGGCGGCGGTGGCGGTGACACGGGGCTTGTTGAACCTGATGAACAAGGACCAGCTCGAGGGCGTGATTTCGCATGAGTTGGCGCACATCAAGCATCGGGACACGCTGATTTCGTGCGTCGCGGCGACGCTCGCGGGCGTGCTGGCCATGATCGCGCAGTCGATGTTCTGGTTCGGCGCCGGGGTTCGCGGGCGCGACTCGGGGAACGCGCTGATGGGAATTTTCGTGATCATCATCGGCGCGGTCGGCGCGGCGCTGATCAAAGCGGCGATCAGCCGGTCGCGCGAGTTCGCGGCGGATGCTGAAGGGGCGGCGATCGCGGGCTCGCCCGAGGGGTTGGCGTCGGCGCTGCTGGCGCTGGATGGTTACGCGCGGCATATTCCGCTCGTGCAACCGAACCCGGCGCAGAACAACCTCTTCATTGTCGAGCCCTTCGCGGGGGGCGGGCTGACGAATCTCTTCGCGACGCACCCGCCGGTTGAGGCGCGGATCGCGGCACTGAGAAGGCTCTAGATTCTCTGCCACGAGGGCATGCGGCACGACTCCGACCAAAACGACCCAATCGTGGCACCCGCCGCGTACCCCGGCACACTTTTGTGTGATTGGTCGTGGTAAGGTTCGGTGCGATGAATCTCGGCGGAGCAAAGCTCAGCGGGGCGCTGGTCACGAAGCTCGACGCGGTCGCGTCCGAGCGGGCTGAGTTGGCGCGCCGCCTCGAGGATCCCACGGTGCTCGCGGATCACCGCCAGGTGCGCGATCTTTCGATCCGCAAGTCGGCGCTGGACGGTGTGGCGGATGATTACGAGCGGTTCAAGAAGCTCCGTGCGGACGCGGAGGAAATGAAAGCCGCGATCGACGCGGGGGACGATCCTGATCTCGCGGCGTTGTCGCACGAAGAGCTGCCGAAGGTTGAAGAGGAAGCCGCGGAGCTGATCGGCCGGATTCTTTCGTCGCTGGTGACGGCGGACGACCGCGCCATCGGGAGCGTGATGCTCGAGTTGCGGGCCGGCGCGGGGGGCGATGAGGCGGGGTTGTGGGCGCGCGATCTCTTCGATATGTACCAGAGGTTCGCGGCCCGTCGGGGCTGGTCGTTCGAGCCGCTGGAGATCACGGAAGACTCGGCGGTGGGGGGCACGAAGGCGATCCGCTCGGCGGTGGTCAACGTGCGGGGCGAAGGAGTCTGGTCGGAGCTGTCGCACGAGGCGGGGACGCACTGCGTGAAGCGCGTGCCGGCGACGGAGACGCAGGGGCGCGTGCACACGAGCACCGCGACCGCGGCGGTGATGCCCGAGCCGCAGGAGATCGAGCTCAAGATCGACCCGTCGGAGGTGGACGAGCACATCACCACCGCGCGCGGGCCCGGCGGGCAGAACGTGAACAAGGTCTCGACGGCGGTGCACCTGATCCACAAGCCGACCGGCATCGAGGTGCGGATGCAGGAGACCAAGAGCCAGACGCAGAACCGCGAAAAGGCGTGGCGGCTCCTGCGGGCGCGGCTGTACGAGCTTGAACTGACCAAGCGCCGCGCCGCGGAGAGCGCCGCCCGGCTCGCGCAGATCGGCTCGGGCGAACGGAGCGAACGAATTCGCACGTACCGATACAAGGACAGTATCGCGGTCGATCATCGGCTTGAGAGGAGTTTTCCGCTGTCGGATGTATTGGCGGGGGACCTCGATGACATTGTGAAAGGGTTGATGGAGATGGAGATCGAGAGGCGGCTGGCGGCGATGTAAGGCCGACGTGCTCCGGATGGGATAGGCCGGGGGGCCTCTCGCGCGAGCGAGAGGGCACGAGGGAGCGCCAATGGCCCGTCGGCTGGCGCCGACGGCTCTATTTATTTAAGGCGGATGAAATGAGTCGTGCGGATGCGGTTCATCGCGGGGGATCGGAGGTCGTGGTCTTCGGACGCCGCGCGGTGATGGAAGCGATCGCCGAGCCGCTGGTGGAAGTGGGGGAAGTTCGTGTGGCGCGTGATGTGCCGGGGGAGTTCCGGAAGGAGCTGGCGGACGCGTGCCGCGCAAGAGGCGCCGATGCGCCGATGGTTACGGATGGTGTCGGCGTGCGCGAGCTGTCACACGAGCCGCGGCACGACCAGGGCGTCGCGGCGCGGGTGCGGCTGACGACAATCGTGGGGGTCGAATCGTTCACGGCATCTTTGACCGGCGCCGCCGCGGCGGCGCCGACGCGCGTGCTCGCGATGGACGCCGTCACCAATCCGCAGAACATCGGCATGATCGTGCGATCGGCGGTGGCATCGGGGATGAGCGCGGTGCTCTGGCCCATGGTCGGCTCCCCTTGGATCGACGGGCTGATCGTGAAAAGCTCGGCCTCGGCAATCTACCGGTGCACCATCGCGACATGTGGCACGCTCGCGGAAGGGCTTTGGGAGCTCAAGCGCGCCGGGTTCACGCTCTACGGCCTGTCGGCGGGCGCGACCACGAACCTCTTTGATCGCAAACCCGCGCACCGGGCGGCGTTCATCCTCGGGAGCGAGACGGAAGGACTAGCGCGGGAGACCGAGGAGCTGCTCGACGAGCGGCTGTCCATCCCCATGCGGAACGGAATCGAGTCGCTGAACGTGGCGGTGACGGCGGGGCTGGTGTGCTTCCACGCGGCGCGGTGAGTCGCGTACCATCGCGTCCGCATGAAGATTCTCCTGACCAACGACGACGGGATTCACGCGCCGGGAATCGAGGCGCTCTTTCACGCGCTGGTGGATGCCGCGGGCGATCTCGGCGGGCCGATCGGCGAGGTTGTCTGGCCGGTGGCGCCGCTCGAGGTGCAGTCGGCAATGAGTCACGGGATCACGTTCCACACGCCGCTGATGACGGCGCAGGAAGTGATCTCGCCCACGATGAGCGGCGTGTCTGTGGACGGGCGGCCCGCTGACTGCGTGAAGCTGGCGATCAACTCGCTGTGGCCCGAGAAGTTCGGTAAGGGCACGCGACCCGATCTCGTGATCAGCGGCATGAACGCCGGGGCGAACGTCGGGATCAACGTGATTTACTCGGGAACCGTCGCGGCGGCGATCGAGGCGGCGTTCCTGGGCGTGCCGTCGATCGCGATGAGCCTGCGCATCGGACGCGGCAAGACGCGCTTCGACGTCGCGGCGAAGTGGGCCCGGAAGGCGATCGACCGGATCATCGCCGCGGGCGTGGGGAGCGGCGGGATGCTCGGGCCGCACTCGTGCGTCAGCGTGAACATGCCGACGTGCGACGAGAGCGGGTCGGGCGAGATGCCGCCCATGGTGGTGTGCCCGATGAACACGCATGCGCTGAACGATTCGTTCGAGCGGCGCGTCAGCCCGTCTGGGGACGTGTACTACTGGGCGACGGGGCACGGGCTGGATTTCCGGGGTTCGGACGCCGGAACGGACGTGGACGAGATGATGAAGGGAAGGATCGCGGTCACGCCGCTGTGGTACGACCTGACGAACCATGCGCAGCTGAGCGGATGGAAGAAGGCGCTGAAGGGCTGAGCTTCGAGCTCGTTCTTCGGAACCACCAAAGTCTCATCGCCGAACAGATTCAATGATGGCGCGCATTTTCAAAGCCTGGGGTCGCGTGCCTATCTGGATTGCGAATCTACCTGTCACGATTCTCTGCTTTGCGTTCTTGGCCTGTTCAACGGTGCTAGTTCCGACCTTGGGTAAGGTGCGGTGCTTGACCATGGCGATGGTCGTTCGCGTCAGCGACGGATCGATCTCCATTCAATCGAATGACTGGGAATATCCCGGAGTGACGCGCGTGTCGTGCGTTCTGGATTATTCGCCCGGCTCCTTAGTCGGTCTCAACTGTCGGCGCTGTTTCGATCATTCCGTCTATTTCGGTGCTCGCCACCAGTTGGATACCGACGACTTATCAGATGAGGAGCGAGTCGTTGCTCGCGAACGGTTCATCGACTGGCTGGAGAATGTCGAGTTCAGACGCCCTGGTTGTGTTCGCCACTCTCCAAACTATGTAGCGCGCATGCGCGAAGGCGACGGCACCACGTGCGAACTCGATCCGTTCGTTGTCGGCTCCGTCGTGATGTTGCTGGTTGGACTGGCGCTCGGGATCGTCTCGCTCGGCTGGATCCCGCGCCACATCATCGCTCGGATCTCGGCGAAGACTTCGGTCATCGCAAAATAAAAACGAGCGGCATAACTATTCGTCATGCCGCCCGGAGGGAGAAAGAGAGCCCGGTGGTGGGCGGCGGCCGGCGCGTCCCTGCGCCGAATGCCGACCCCTGTTCCGAAGCCCGCGCGGCCCCCGCTCCTCCAGCGGGGGACGACACGGGGGAATGTCGTTACGTCAGCAGCGCCTCGACGTCGGCGAGTTGGTCGTTCAGGGTCGATCGGACCTTTTCAATCTGTTCGTGGGTGAGCTTGAGCACGTCGAGGACGGCGGGGTCGAAGTCGAGGGAAGTGAGATCGAGACGGAAGCCGTCGGGGAGCGTCGCGGTGATGCGGTCGGCGACATAGACCAGCGCGGGGAGCGTTCGATCGGCTTCGGGAAGGTCGAGCGGGTTGTGGTGCCCCCCCGTGACCGCGGCGAAGGTGCGCGGGAACTTCCATTTGTCCGAAAGACCTTTGCCGAACTGCTGGTGGTTCGCGCCGAGGATCGACTGCTCGGCCTCGCGCATGTCGTTCTTCGGCTCGCGCTTCCCTTCGGGATCGACGCGGGCGAAGATTTCGATGAGCTTCTGGCGGCTGAACTGGAGCTCGACCATGATCCCGATGTCGTGGATCAGTCCGGCGAGGAAGGCCTCGTCGGGGACGTTGAGGCCGAGCTCGTCGCCGATGAGCTTGCTCGTCGCGGCGGTGGCGATCGAGTGTTTCCAGAGGTCGCGCGCCGAGAAGCTGGGGCAGAGCTCGCCTCCGCGATAGAGCTTGGCGAGGCTCGCGGAGATCGCGATGTTCTTGACGGCGTTGAGACCGAGGAGCACGATCGCGCGGTTGATGGAGCCGATCTGGCCGGGAAGGCCATAGAAGGACGAGTTCACGACTTTGAGGATGCGGCTGCAGAGCGCGGGGTCGTTGGCGATGACGTTGTGCAGGTCCTGGGCGGTCGAGGTCTGGTCTTCGACCAGCTCGACGATCTTCAGGGTGATCTCGGGCAGGGTCGCGATGTGGCCCAGCTCGGCGATCGCTTTCGCGACGACCGGGGCGTTGTCTACGGCTGGTGCGCTCATTCGGAAATCTCCCTGCTGTCGGTCGTGGAACAACAGTGGACATCGACCCGGATCGGGGCCGACTTTCGCTGGGAAATGAGAACGAAACACGAGCGGCGCCCGATCGCGGAGAAGGGCAAGAAGTCGCGACGATCGCCCCGATTATGGTGGCGCCACAGCCGATCCAGCTTGACGGAACGGCGGGTCCGGCAGCAGTTATCGGTCAGTACGCGCAGCGCTTACGGAGCATCGCCGGGTCGCGCGGGGCGAGGCGAGCGAGGAGTGCCGCGATGCGATCGCCGCTGCGGCCGTCGCCATAGGGATGGGTGAGCGCTGCGCGATCGACGGCGGACCCGGCTTCGATTGCGGCGGCGATCCGGGCGCGGTCGGGAGCGTCGGCGTGAACAACGTTGTCGGCGCGTTCGCGACCGGACTGGCGTGGCCCGAGATCGATCGCCGGGAGTTTGAGCGCGGCGGCTTCGATGAGGGCCGCGGAGCTGTTGCCGATCATGAAACCATCCGACGCGGCGAGGCGTTTGAGCAGCGCGACGAACTCATGACGCGGCAGATGGTCGAGGACGGTCCAGCCCCGCTGCTCGCGCGCGTCGTGGAGCGTGCGGACGATCGGCTCGCGACCGGCGTCGAAGTTGGGCATCAGCGCGAGGACGCGGCGGTTGCCTAGCGCGTCGATCGCGGCGGTCGCCCAGGCTCGCTCGGTGTCTTCGGAGAGTCCAGCGGGATGAAGGAGGAAGAGCGCCTGCGGCTCCCCCAGTTCCCTGAAGCGGCGCTCGTTAAGGGGTTCGATCGAAGCCAGCCCGTCGATCGCAGGCGAGCCGACCGTGTGGATGAACTGTTCGGGTTCGCCCATGCGGGCGATCCGTTCGGCGCTCGCGCGGGTCGCGGCGAGGTGCAGGTGCGAGAGCTTGGTGATCGCGTGCCGCATCGCCTCGTCGGCGATCCCCTCGGCGCGGTCGCCGCCGTGGATGTGCGCCACGGCGAGACCCATGACGCTCGCGGCGCTCGCGGCGGCGAAAGCCTCGATCCGGTCGCCGAGAACGACGACCCAATCGGCGTTCAGGCGGGCGAAGGAGTCGGTGAAGCCGGCGATGCCGCGGGCGACGGCGTGGGCATCGGCGGTGCGCCCGGTGGCGCCCGGCGTCTGCATTTCGACGCGCGCGGCGATGTCGTATTGCTTCTCAACGTCGCGCCGCGTCTCCGCAGGGGGGAGAAAGTGCGAGCCGGCGACGATGATCAACGGGTCAAGGCCCGCTTGGTTCTTCATTGCGCGGATCACGGGGTCGAGCAGGCCGAACTCCGCTCGCGAGCCGGTGATAACGGCGACCTTCTTCGTCACGAGAAGTCTCCCTCGTGGATGGTCGCATCGGCCGCGATGTCCCGCGAGGCGCGCCGGCCGAGGAGCCCGTCCATTCGCCACGGCTCGACGCCGCCGCCCGGGCGCTTCACGGCGAGCATGTCGGCGGTAATGGGGGAACCAGCGCGAACCGGCTTCGCGGCGACGATCGACTGACGCGACGCGGTGCGGACGTCCTGCTCGACATCGAGGACGGTCTTTTCTCGTGAACCCATCATGCGATGCGCGAGTCGCGCGAGCCGCGCGTACTCGCCGAATTGGCGGGGATCGAGGGACGCGGCATGGTCAGGACCCGGTGCGTCGCGATCCAGCGTGAGGTGCTTCTCAAGGATGCACGCCCCCGCGGCGACGGCGATCGCGCCCGTTTCGACGCGCGTCGTGTGGTCGCTGTAGCCGATTGGGCGCTTGAGGCGCTCGGCGAGGAACGCGATCGCGCCGAGCGAGGCGGTCTCGTCCGGCGCCGGATAGGCGCTCACGCACTGCAAAAACGCGATGTCGTAGCAGGGCGCGAACCACGACGCGGCCCGGGCGATCTCGTCGATGGTCGCCGCGCCGGTGCTCACGATGAGCGGCTTGCCGGTCTTCGCCATCGCGTCGAGCAGGGGTCGGTTAATGATGTCCGGCGAGGCGGACTTGTACGCGTCGAACGCGGCCCGCTCGGTTTCAACGACGAGCGGCTCGGAAAAGACGGTGACGATCGCGTGTAATCCGCGCGCATGAGCGTGCTTCACCAGCGGGGGCAGATCCTGGCCGCGGATTTCGAGGCGCTTGAGCATCTCGATCGGGTCCCGTTCGCCGGCCTTTCGTTGGTAGTCCGCAAGCGCCGCCGAACGGCTCATCAGCATCTCGGCGCGGAAGTACTGAAGTTTGATCGCATCCGCGCCCGTTTCCGCCGCGGCGTCGATCAGCGCGAGGCACTTCTCGACCGAGCCATCGTGATTCACGCCGATCTCCGCGATGATGTACGGCTCGCCACCGCCTTCGATGTGGGCGCGAACATCGCGGTCGCGGATCTTCATGCCGCGCCCCTCGTCGGCTCGTTCGCCTGCATGTCTCGTGCACGGCGTGAGAGGATCGTCTCGGCGACGATGGCGTCGATCTCGTGATCGATGTCGATCACGGAGCCGATCGGATTGATGATCCCGCGGCGGTCCTTGCCGAAGAACGCGTGCGGACCGGGTTGCACGCCGGGGATCTCGAGCATGAGCGCACGGCGCGTGACCGCGAGCACGCCGCCATCGGGGATGTGCGCGGGCGGGAGATCCTGGCGACGGAAGACGCCGTGGTTCAGCACGTCGCCTTCCCAGGGCCGCACGTCGCCGCCCTCCCGTTCGCCGACAACGACGGTCCACCACGGGTGATGTTTGCCGACAGGCTCGTAGCTCTGCACCGAGTCGGCGCGGGTTTCTCGGAGAAGATCGATCGCGCGAGCGATGAGTCTTTGCGGGCGAACGGGAACATTGGCGTAGAGGACGACGATCGTGCCGATCGCCTCGTCGCCCAGCGCTCGGACGGCGTGGCGGGCCGCGTCGTCCACCGTCGCGGTATCGCTCGCGAGCTCGGCGGGGCGGGCCACGATATCAAGCCCGAGTTCGACGCCGAGGCGCTGGAGCCCCTCGCAGTCGGTCGAAATTGCAATCCGCGCCACATGGCCGGACTCGCGGGCCGCGATCGCGTCGTCGATCGTCCACGAGACGCACGCTCGCCCCGCGACGGGGCGCAGGTTCTTCCCCGGCAGACCTTTGCTGCCCGCGCGAGCGAGGATGAGCGCCAGGGCGCGAGAACTCATGGGCAATGTTCCTACCAGAGCGTGCGGAGGTCGGGATGATCGTCGCCGTGCGTGCGCCAGGCGTCGAGGCGACGGCGCATCAGACGCGACCAGAGTGTGGCGAGGTCGGTCTCGGCGAGCGAACCGATCGCGCCGTCGGCGCCTCTAGCGGCCTCATCCGCGAGCACGCGCCCCTGCGCATCGATCCACAAGCGCGACCGCCAATCGCGGCGTGAGGTCAGCCGCGGCTTGCCGAGGGGCTCGATCCGTGCGTCGGGGAGCGGCGACCCGAGTTGATCGATCACACACGCGCCGGCGAGCATGACCCACCGGTCGTAGAAGGATTCGATGTGCTCGTACACCTCGTCGCGGCGGGTGATGCGCGGGACGATCCACAGCGGGCCGTTCCCACCGCGTTCATCCGTATTCGTCGCAGCACGTGATTCGAGCAGCGTGTTGACGGTGGACCAGGCGCGCTCGAAGTTGTCGTAACCCGTGACCTCGCGGTACACGGATGAATCGCCCGCGAAAAGGTCCGCGCTCAGCACGTCCGGGCTCGCCTCGACGATGAGCG
>DASZQL010000192.1:0-8043 GCA_035549675.1 Phycisphaerales bacterium
CGGCAAGCAGATCGTCCTCTCTTCCGACGCCCCGCCCCAGGACATCCCCGAGCTCGAACAGCGGCTCGTCAGCCGCTTCCAGAGCGGCTTCGTCGCGAATGTCGACACGCCCTGCTACGACACCCGCGTCGGCATCGTCAAGAAGAAGGCCGCCATCCACGGGTGGTCGGTCCCTGAGGATGTCTGCTGCTACATCGCCGAGGCGGTCACGGCGAACAGCCGTCAGCTCGAGGGGGCGCTCGTCACCGTCCATGCCAACGCCTCGACCGAAGAAAAACCGATCACACTCGACCTCGCCCGCCGCGTTCTCGGCCATCTGGGCGACTCCGCCGCGGCGCCCCAACCCGCCATATCCGCCATCATCGACGCCGTCATCGACTTCTTCGGCGTCAAGCTCACCGATCTGCAGTCCAAGCGCCGCCAGCGCTCCATCGTCCAGCCCCGCCAGGTGTGCATGTACCTCATCCGCAAGAACACCCGCTATTCCCTCGAGGAAATCGGCGGTCACTTCGGCGGCCGGGACCACACGACCGTCCTGCACGCCGTGCGCACGATCGAGCACCAGAAAAACCAGGACGCCGACTTCAGCCGCCAGCTCGCCGCCATCGAGCTCCGTTTCCGTCCCGGTGGCTCTCCCGTCGCCCAGTCCGCCGCCGGACTGGCTCACGCCTGAGCGCATCCTCCCCCGCTCAGCCAGTAAACACCGGTCGACTCTTCCAAACGGGGAGATCCATGTATGGCGTTAGGTACTCCCTTCCTGCACAAGGGGACAACCGTCCTTCCGATCCTTTTCACAAATCGCGTTGCGGAGCGCGCACCGAGCACGGTGCCGTTCATCCCGTTTTCATTGTCGTTTTGACAGTGTGGCCCATGTGGATATCCGCTCCACAGCGCCCCCTCCCAAACAACTCTTCGAGTGGTTTTCCACACTCAATCCCACAAAACTGTGGCGCTACCTCTCCGTTCTCGCCCTGTCGCGTCCGATTCCATGACAGTTCATTCACACAGCGCTTGGACTCTAAGTGTTTTCTTGGCAACCGCTTCCGCGCTGGTCAATCGGTTTTCCACAGTCTCGACAGCCCCTCTACTACGGCGATGAGTGTTCTTTCTTCTCTCTCTTGGAAGAGACGCCGGACGCTGCCCACATCGCTTCGATTCCTCTGTCCACCGGCGGGGATCGTGTGTGGGTCATGTGGACAACTCTAAAGCCGTGCCTCAACCGAAAAAATTATTTCTGACACTTCGGGCACCACACCGTGGTTCGTTGTCCCACCTGTGCAGTCCGCAGGGTTTCCCCGCAATGGGTGCACGCCTCCCCACCCCGCCCGTACACCAGATGTCGACGCTGGTACTCCCCCCCGGCTCCGTCGGGCATCGCGTAATCCCGAAGTGTCGACCCGCCGCACCGGATCGCCTTCCGGAGTGTGGCGCGGATCGACCTCGCCAGCAGCGCCCACTCCTCGCTCGTAACCCGCTTGGCGATCCTCCGCGGGGAGATCGCCGCGGCGAAGAGCGCTTCATCGGCGTAGATGTTCCCCACTCCAGCCACGGCACGCTGGTCGAGCAGTGCCGCCTTCACCGCGCGCTTGGACGCCCCCAGCGCCGCGCGCAGCTGCGCACCCGTCACGCGCAACCCATCCGGCCCGAGCTCGCGCGCCCAGCGATCATGAACAGCGCCCACATCGTCGAACGTCCACACGCCGCCGAACCGCCGCGCATCCTGGAAGAGCAGCTCGATGTCATCACCACGGTTCGTGTCGGCGAGCACCCATTCGACGTGAACGTGCTTCAGCGTGCGCCGTGAGTCCTTGGCATCCCGCACCAACAAGCGCCCCGTCATCCCCAGGTGGAGCACGATCGCCCCGCCGCGATCGCCGACGACGGCCAGTTGTTTCCCTCTCCGCTCGACCGCGGCGATGCGCTGGCCGACCAGCAGGTGCTCCCGGTCGCTCGGTCCCGTCACAAAATCACGCCGACGCACCCGAACCCCCACGACCTTCCGACCGATGATGGATTGCGCCAGCGCCCGCCGCACGCACTCGACTTCCGGAAGCTCTGGCATGGCCTGGATCGTAGCCCGCCACGGGCGGGGCTCTCCGGAGCCCGCCGCCGGTCACCGCTTCGCGTGATCGATGTTCGAATCCTCCGCAGACCTCGTGAGTACCATTCCTTACGTTGTCCCCGTGACCTCGGAGTAACCCGAATGCCCGACCCGCTCTCCGCATCCTCGACCGTGAAGTCCACCGAGCCGGAGCAGGCCATCGCCGAGGTCCGCCAGGCCTTCGATCGCCTCCGCACCCAGATCGCCCGAGTCGTCGTCGGCCAGGACGCCGTCGTCGAGCAGCTCCTCATGTGCATGTTCTGCCGCGGCCACGCCCTGGTCGTCGGTGTCCCCGGCCTGGCCAAGACCCTCCTGATCTCCACCATCGCGCGCAGCGTCTCCCTCTCCTTCTCGCGCATCCAGTTCACCCCTGACCTCATGCCCAGCGACATCACCGGCACCGAGGTCATCGAAGAAGACCGCACCACCGGCGCCCGCGAGCTCCGCTTCGTCAAGGGCCCGATCTTCGCCAATGTCGTCCTCGCCGACGAAATCAACCGCACGCCCCCCAAGACCCAGGCCGCCCTCCTCGAAGCGATGCAGGAGCACCAGGTCACCGTCGGCGGCGTGCAGCACCCCCTCCCCGAACCCTTCTTCGTCCTCGCCACCCAGAACCCCATCGAACAGGAAGGCACCTACCCGCTGCCCGAAGCGCAGCTCGACCGCTTCATGTTCAACGTCACGATCGGCTATCCGACCGAGAGCGAGGAAGTCGAAATCCTCCGGCGCACCACGAGCACGGAGCACGCCAAGACCGAGCCCGTCCTCGGCAGCGCCGATGTCCAGCGAGTACAGGAGCTTGTCCGCGAGACGCCGATCGCTGATCACGTGATCCGCTACGCGCTGCGGCTTGTCCGCGCGACGCGGATCAAGGCCGCGACGCCGGCCGCCTCCACCCCCGGGGCCATCACCTCCGATCGAGACGAAGCCCCGGTCCGAGTCCCCGCCGTTGTTCGCGATTACCTCGCGTGGGGCGCCGGCCCTCGCGCCGGCCAGTACCTCATTCTCGCCGCGAAGGCGAAAGCGATCCTCACGGGCTCGTTCCATGTCACGCCGGACCACGTCCGCGCGGTGGCGCACCCGGTCCTCCGGCACCGCATCATCACGAACTTCAACGCCGAGGCCGACGGTGTGACCACCGACCACATCGTCGATGCGCTGCTCAAAGAGATCCCCGTCGAGGGCCTCGCGCCGGATGAAAAGAGACGGATGGACGCCGCGATGAGGTAGGACGGTTCGACTCGCTGGTGTTCACTCGGCGGTTTTGGCGATCATCATTTCCCGCGCCGCCT
Source organism: Phycisphaerales bacterium (assembly GCA_035549675.1). Lineage (GTDB taxonomy): Bacteria > Planctomycetota > Phycisphaerae > Phycisphaerales > UBA1924 > DASZQL01. Next base: position 3,394 of record DASZQL010000192.1, read on the forward strand.
TCGCGTCCGCCTTCCCCCCCGATCGCTTCATCACGTCCCCCACCAGCCGACCGATCGCCTGCTGTTTGCCCGCGCGGAGGTCCGCCACCGCCTGCGCGTTCGCCGGGTTTGAGATTGCCTCGTCAACCCACCGCTCCAGCGCCGCATCATCGCGCACACGCAGCAGGCCCATCCGCTCCGCCGCGACTTTGGCATCCTCGCCATCCGCCTTCGCGCACAGCTCGCCGAAGAGCTCGTCCGCCGCGTTGGCGCTGATCGCGTCCTCCGAGCGCAGCACCGCGATCCCTCCGATCTGGGCGCCCGTGATGCCCAGCTCGTGAACCCCGACTTCTTCACCCGTTTCCTGCGCCCGCTCGTTGGCGCGCTTGAAGCCCGACTGAAGAATCAGGTTCGCCGCGAAACGCCCCGCCGCTCCGCGCGTCCCGGTCTCGACTCCGGCGACCGCCGCATCCAGCAGCTCGCTCGTCTCACGTTCCTCGACCAGCGCCGAAGCCTCCTTCTCTCCCAGTCCAAACTCGCCCATGTACCGTTTCTTCCTCGCCCTGGGCATCTCGGGCATCTCACCCTTGAGCCTTTCCACCCACGACTCCCCCACCGTCACCGGCAGAAGATCCGGATCGGGGAAATAGCGGTAGTCGTGCGCATCCTCCTTTTCGCGCTGCAGGAACGTCTCCTCCTTCGCGTCGTCCCACCCGCGCGTGGACTTCATCCCCGTCCCCATCTCGCGCCCATCCCTCTCCCACCTCCGCGGCTGCTCGCGCAGCTCAAACTCGATCGCCCCGCGCACGCTCTTGAAGGAGTTGAGGTTCTTCACCTCGACGATCGGTGTCTGTACCACCCGCCCGTCGTCGAGCGTGAGCTTGCAGTTGATATTCGGCTCGAAGCGCATGTGCCCCTTCTGCATGACGCCCTCCGTCACGCCCAGGAACCGGCACACGCTCCGAAGCTCGCGGGCGAACTCCACCGCTTCGTCCGCCGATCGGAAATCCGGCGCGGTCACGATCTCCAGCAGCGGCGTCCCCGCGCGGTTCAGGTCCACAATCGAATATTCGATCGCCTTCCCTCCGGGCCACTCGTGCAGCAGCTTCCCCGCATCCTCTTCGAGGTGCGCGCGGATGATGCCAATCTTCTTCCCCCCGTCGCCCTCCAACTCGAACGATCCCCCCTCGCACAACGGCAGGTCGTACTGCGACACCTGGTAGTTCTTCGGCATGTCCGGATAGAAGTAACTCTTGCGGTCCCATTTCGTGAACCGCGCGATCGTGCTCCCCAAGGCGAGTCCGACCTTGATTGACATCTCGACCGCCGCGCGGTTCAGGACCGGCAGCGCGCCGGGCAGCCCCAGAACCACCGCATCGATCAGCGTGTTCGGCGGCGCGCCATCGAACTCGCGGTGCGCGCCGTTCGGCGCGCGCGTGAACATCTTGCTCCGCGTCGCCAGCTCGACGTGAACCTCCATCCCCACGATCAACTCAACACTCTTCACCGCCGCCATGCGCCCAATCCTACCGGCCACGTCCCGACCACCCCTCGACTCCTCTTCAACAACTATCCATTCTCTTCTTTCCTCTGCGTTCTCTGCGTCTCTGCGGTGAATCCTGATTGCCCCGGCTACAATCGTCCCCCCATGTCACGCCGGGTCGTCATCACGGGTCTGGGCGCCGTCACCGGCTTCGGCGTCGGCGTCGCCCCACTCTGGGAAGCACTCCTCGAAGGCCGCTCCGCGATCGGACCGATCACACGCTTCGACTCCGCCGGTCTGCGGTGCCGCGCCGCGGCGGAGGCCAAAGACTTCGCCATCAAGGACCACGTCCCCAAGCACTACCGCAAGGCCCTCAAGGTCATGTGCCGCGACACCGAGCTGGCCGTCGCCGCCGCCAAGTCGGCGATCGACTCCGCCGGCATCGTCACCAAGGCGCTGCTGGGCGAAGAAGGCGGCGCCACGACCTACGCCCCCGAGCGCTTCGGTTGCCACATCGGCGCGGGCCTCATCGCGGCGGAGGTTCCCGAACTGTCCGCCGCGATGGCCACCTCGACGGATTCTTCTGGCGCCTTCAACCAGGAGAAATGGGGCACGACGGGGATGGAGAACCTCACCCCGCTCTGGCTCCTCAAGTACCTCCCCAACATGCTCGCCTGCCACGTCACCATCCTCCACGACGCGCAGGGTCCCTCCAACACCATCACCTGCGGCGAGGCCAGCGGCCTCCTCTCCATCGGCGAGTCGGTCCGCGTCATCGAGCGCGGCGCCGCCGACGCCTGCTTCACCGGCGGCGCCGACAGCCGCATCAACCACATGGGCATCGTCCGCTTCGATCTTGTCGGCCGTTTGGCGCCGGTCCATGCCGATCATGCGGCTCGGGCGAGCGAACTCGTCCGCCCCTTCGATCCCGCCGCGAAAGGCACCATCCTCGGCGAGGGTGGCGGCATCCTCATCCTCGAATCTCTCGACACCGCCGAGAAGCGCGGCGCGAAACCCATCGCCGAGATCGTCGGTTTCGGCGCGGGCCATTCGCCGCTCACCGGCGATGCCGCCGAGCGCGCCCGCGGCCTCGAATACGCCATCCTCAACGCCCTCGACGACGCGGGCCTCCAACCCGATGCCATCGATGCCATCGTCCCCCACGCCAGCGGCACGCCCACGTCCGACGAGGAAGAAGAATCCGCCCTCCGCGCGGTCTTCGGCCAGCGCCTCGCCTCCGTCCCGCTGGTCACCACAACGCCGGCCGTCGGCGACACAATGGGCGGCGCCGGCGGCATCGCCGCGTGCGTCGGCGCCATGTGCCTCAAGCACCAGACGATCCCCGCACGAATCCACGCCGGGGCGCCGAAACAGGGCCTCCTCGCCGGCGCGAGCCCGGCGCGCGACGCCGCCCTCCGCCACGTCCTCGTCTGCACCAACTCGTTCGCCGGCCAGAACGCGGCGCTCGTCCTTCGAAGACTGTAAAGTGTTTCCCCCACTGCCCGCCGCGGTCCGCGCGGGAGGCGGGACCGTGTCAGAGTTGTTTCTAGAACCCCTACGCAAGGAGCTAAGCCCATGCACGACCGCCGCCCATCGCTCAAGAACGAGGAACTCGACCCCAAGCTCACCGACGTCAGCCGCAAGGTCATCGGCGCCGCGATCGAGCTCCACACCGCCCTCGGCCCCGGCTTCGAGAAGAGCGTTTACGAGCAGGCCCTCTCCGCCGAACTCAAAGCCCTCGGCGTCAACCATTCCGTCGGGCACCGCTTCCCCATCGTCTACCGCGGCGCCGAGATCGGTACCCACACCGTCAGCCTCTACGTCGACGACCGCTTCGTCGTGCAGGTCATGACCGACGACGAGGAAGTCGGCGGCTTCGAGCGCTCCGCCCTCCGCGCCCAGCTCCGGGCCGCCGACCTCGAGCTCGGCCTCATCATCAACTTCCACCGCCGCCGCCTCAAGGACGGGGGCCTTGTCCGCGTCCTCAACCCCGACAAGCTCGACTCCCTCCGCGGCCACCCCGACGCCACCGACGGCGACGATCAGTAAATCAAGCTTCACCGCTGAGGCGCAGAGTTCGCGGCGCAAATCCTGAGCAAGGCAAAAACCGCCTTTCCGCAACAGCCGACGCGGTGCTATTGGCGGAAACTTGTCTTCTGAATGAATAGAGTTCTTCTCTGCTCGATCTCTGCGTCCTCTGCGCTTCTGCGGTGAATCCTCTTTCCATGAAGACCAACCGGACCAGCAAACGAGTCGTCATCACCGGTATGGGCTGGGTCACGCCTTTGGGCGATGATCTCCCTGGCGTGTGGAAGCGGCTTCTCGCCAGCGAGAGCGCGATCGGCCCGGTCACGCATTTTCCGGCTTCGACCTACGCCACCAACTTCGCCGCCGAGGTCCGCGGCTTCGACTTCTCCCGCTTCATCGCCGACCGAGCGTCGCACGAGAACGCGCACCTCAACACGCGCTACGCCCTCGCCGCCGCGTCGAGCGCCTGGAAACAGGCCGGCCTTGGCGACGCATCCACCGGTTCGGCGCTGAATAAAGGCATCAACCCCCGCCGCGCGGGCGTGTACCTCGGCGCGGGCGAGGGGATTCCCGACTTCGAGAACTTCGCCGCCGCGAACCTCGCGGGCTGGAACGCCGAGTCGCGCGCGACCGACGGCACGAAGTGGTCAACCGCCGCGTACAAGCATTTCAACCCCGCGCGCGAGCTCGAGCAGGAGCCCAACTTCGCCGTCGCGCACCTCGCGGACGCCTTCGGCTGCCGCGGCCCAGCGTTCAACTGCATGACCGCCTGCGCCGCCAGCACCCAGGCCGTGGGCGAAGCCTCCGAGCTCATCCGCCGAGGCGACGTGGACCTCATGATCGCCGGCGGCTCGCACTCGATGATTCATCCACTCGGCTTCACCGGCTTCATCCGCCTCACCGCGATGAGCCGGCGCCGCGACGACCCCTCGACCGCCGCGCGCCCCTTCAACATCACCCGCGACGGCTTCGTGATGGGCGAAGGCGCCGGGATGATCGTCCTCGAATCGCTCGACCACGCCCTCGCGCGCGGCGCCAAGCCCCTCGCCGAGATCGGCGGCTACGGCTCCTCCGCCGACGCCTACCGCATCACCGACATTCACCCCGAGGGCAAGGGCGCCCAGGCGGCGATGCTCGGCGCGCTCACGCAGGCCGGCATC
>DASZQL010000193.1:0-14805 GCA_035549675.1 Phycisphaerales bacterium
CACGCGATCCCCCCACCGATCCTGCACCTCCGACAAGTGCGGCAGCGACGCAAAGCACGGCCCGCACCACGACGCCCAGAAGTCCACGACGTACACCCGCCCCGGCTCGAAGGCGCCGACCGGGTCGCCCTGAACCCATTCCGACACCGCCAGGGCCGGCGCCGGATCCCCCACATTCAGCGTCGGCGGCGACTGCCGCTGCTCCTCCGTCAGCACCACCGGTGGCCCGGCACACCCGCCCCCGAGCAACAAGCACGCGCCCAACCACGCCGCCGCCGGTGCGAATCTCCAAGTGGCCATGGCATGCCTCCCCCGGAAGTGTAACCCTCGTTGCACCTTCTCTTTCGTGCGATGGATTCCTCCAGCCCCTTCAATCTCACCGCCCGCTACTCCGCCACAGCCGACCAGCCGCGTGCGATCGAAGCGCTCGCGTAGCGGATCGAGTCCGGCGAGCGCTGGTCGTGCTTGTTCAGCGCGTTCGTGCCGTTCGTGCCCGCACGAATATCGGAATGTGCTCGTGCGCGATCGCGCGTTATTGTCGCGTCGCCGCCAGGTACAGATCCGGATCGAGAAACTCGACCCTCGCCGCCCGCTCGCCTTCCATCACAAACCGAATCCTCACGGCGGGAGCGCCGGGCGGATGGAACTCGCCGTTCCCCTTGTAGAACAGGTTCAGCGCCGAGCCACCCGCTCGCTCGAGCGTCAGCGGCGTCTTCTTCCCCGCCTTCACTTCGACCCGATCCGTCGCCCCCGTCCCGAAAGAGTACACGCCGATGTACCGCGCGACTTCTTCTTCGCTCAGCGGGCTGGGCTGATATCGGATGCCCGCGTCACCCAGCGAGGACAGGTAGTCGAAGACGGGTTTGGCCGCCTCGTCTCCGGCTTCCGCGTGGGCCAGCAGGGGGATCCCGTGCGGCCCCGGCAGCCGCTGAATGCCGGGAGAGCCGGTCACCATCGCCTTTACCGCCTCCAGATTCCCCAGCATCGCGAACGTGAAAATATCCGGGCGCGCGCCGTGCTCGATCAGATACAGCGCAATCTCCCGCTGCCCGGTATGCGAGGCGGCCCCGAGCGCGGTTTCCCAGTCGCCAAAGCCCCAATCCCAGGCGGCCTTGGCCAGCGTCGGCTGGCGCTCGACCAGCTTTCTGACCCCCTCCAAGCTGCGATGTGAAAGGCCCACCACCTCTTTCACGAGCGCCGGATCCTGCGCGGGGAAATGGCTCGACGTCGGTCCCGAGACGGCGCAGGTCGCCCGATCCGATTCGCCGGCCAGCACCGAGTTGGCCGCGATCACCCCGAGACCCGCGGCGGGCGTGACGATCAAGAATCCCCGGCGCGAAAGCGTGTCCGGCATGGTCGATGCTCCAGTGCGCAACCATCGCGCACAAAGGCCTACCTCTATCGATCAGTCACGTTGCGGGACGCTCGTGGGCGGCTCGCGTCCACTCGGGTTTCGAACCAGATGGGGTCGGCACGGAACTCCCTTCCCGGTGCACCCGCAGCGGCCTTTTTCACCGTACCGCGTCCGTCGCACCGTGCGGAGCAGTTACCTACAGTTCTCCCCAGATGCTCCCCTCTCGCAGCCCCTTCAATCTCACCGCAGGCTACTCCCCCACCGGCGACCAGCCCGCCGCGATCGAGGCGCTCGTCAACCGCATCGACTCGGGCGAGCGGTGGTCGTGCCTCTTGGGCGCTACCGGCACGGGCAAGACCTTCACGATGGCGAACGTCATCGCGAAAACAGGCCTCCCCACGCTGATCCTCTCGCACAACAAAACGCTCGCCGCGCAGCTCTATGAAGAGATGCGCGAGCTCTTCCCCAAGAATGCCGTCAGCTATTTCGTCTCGTACTACGACTACTACCAGCCCGAGGCGTACATCCCCCAGCGCGACATCTACATCGAAAAGGACGTCCAGCGCAACGACGACCTCGATCGCCTCCGCCTCGCCGCGACGAGCGCCCTCCTCAGCCGCCCCGATTGCATCGTCGTGTCCTCCGTCTCCTGCATCTACGGCCTCGGCTCGCCCGACGCCTACTACAACCGCGTCTACCCGCTCCGGAAGGGCGAAAAACTCCCGCGGCGCGAGTTCCTTCTCGCCCTGAGCGACATGCAGTACAAGCGCGCCGAGATGGACTTCACCCGCGGCATGTACCGCGTCCGCGGCGACACCATCGACGTCTTCCCCGCCTACGAGCAGTTCGCCGTCCGCGTCGAGCTCTTCGGCGACACCATCGAGTCCATCGCCTTCATCAACCCCGTCTCGGGCGAGCTCCTCGCCGAGGAATCGATGTTCTTCGTCTTCCCCGCCGTGCACTACGTCATGCCCGACGACTCGATGCAGGCGGCACTCAACGCCATCCGCGAAGAGCTCGACCAGCAGGTGATGAAGCTCCGCTCCGAAGGAAAGCTGCTCGAAGCCCAGCGCCTCCTGGCGCGTACGAAGTACGACCTCGAGATGATCCAGGAGGTCGGGTACTGCTCGGGCATCGAGAACTACTCCCGCTTCTTCGATGGCCGCGCCCCCGGCGAGCCCCCCTACACGCTGCTCGACTATTTCAATCTCTGTCCCGGCGCGATCCGCGCCGCCAAGACCGTCGAGCACAACGGCTCGTCGCGCACGCCCCCCGGCCGCTGGCTGCTCATCGTTGATGAATCCCACGTCACCATGCCCCAGGTCCGCGCGATGTACGCCGGCGACCAGGCGCGCAAAACTGTTCTCGTGGACCACGGCTTCCGTCTCCCGAGCGCCCTCGACAACCGCCCGCTCAAGTTCGAAGAGTTCGAAGCGAGCATCCCCCAGGTGCTCTTCGTCTCGGCGACCCCCGCGCCCTACGAGCTGCAAAAAACACAGGGCGAAGTCGTCGAGCAGATCATCCGTCCGACCGGCCTCGTCGACCCGCTCCTGCATGTGCGCCCCGCCGACGGCCAGATCCCCGACCTGCTCAAGGAATGCCGCGCCCGCGCCGAGCGGGGCGAGCGCGTGCTGATCACCGCCCTCACCAAGCGACTCTGCGAAGACCTCACCGACTACCTCGACCAGCACGGCCTGCGCGTCCGCTACCTCCACTCCGATGTCGAAACCCTCGACCGCATCACGCTCCTCCGCGAGCTGCGCGAGGGCGAGTTCGATGTGCTCGTGGGCGTGAACCTCCTGCGCGAGGGCCTCGACCTCCCCGAAGTCTCCCTCGTCTGCATTCTCGACGCGGACAAGACGGGATTCCTGCGCTCGCCCACGTCGCTCATCCAGACCATCGGCCGCGCCGCCCGCAACGTGGGGGGCGAGGTCATTCTCTACGCCGACAAGATCACCCCCGCCATGCAGGCCGCGATCGAGGAGACCGAGCGCCGCCGCGCCAAGCAGATCGAGTACAACCGCGCCAACAACATCACACCGGAGACCATCCGCAAGGAGATCCGGCGGGGCATCGAGCTCGAGCTCCGCGCCCGCAAGACCGCCCGCCAGGCCTTCACCAAGAGCGAAACCGAGTTCGACGCGCAGCAGCTCATGGAAACCCTGCACGCCGAGATGCTCGAAGCCGCCGAGAGCCTCGCCTTCGAGCGTGCCGCGCAGCTCCGCGACCAGATCAACTCGCTGAAGTCCCGCCCCGCCGGGATGAAGGTCCGCCGCTCCGAAGTCGAAGAAGCCGCCTCCGGCCAGCGCCCCGTCCGCCGCGGCCGCCCCGGCACCGCCGGAGGGCGCTTCGGCGACAAGTCGAAGAAGAAGCCGCGAAACTAGGTGCTACGACCAGCCCTCCATTGACCACTCCCTGTCCACTGGCCTTGGTCCGCATCGAAGGCCCGTGAAACGGCCCACCGATGGTTGCCAGACGCGTCAGCGTCTGGTGGCCAGCTCTCGCACTTCCTGTCCTCTTTTCTTTCTCCCGCCCATGAAATGGGCGGGAGAAGATCAGCGCAATCTGCTCATTCAAACACATACCTCGGGTCAAACTCCACCTCATGCTTCCGAAGCAACGCCAGAAACTCATCCTCGAAGCTCATGAACCGATGATGCGCCGCCTGCTCGCGGATGTACTGTTCGACCTCCGGCACATTCGACTTGCTCACTGTGAACCCCCCATACCCGCGCTGCCACGCAAAGGATTGTTGCTCGGCGAACGTTTCATGAATCCACCGCGATGATCTCGCCTTCACCTCCCGCAGCAGCACGGCATGAGCCAAGTCCGGCGGGTACCGCACGAGCAGGTGCGCATGATCCTCCATCCCGTTGCCCGCGATGAGCTGCGCGCCAAGGTCGCGGCAGATACCACCGATGAACGCATACAGCCGCTCGTGCCAGTCGGCGCCGATCATTGGCTGCCGCTTCGAAGTCCCAAACACCGCATGGAAAAGTTCTGGGTCCAGGAAGAAGGCATCGGGATACTCCGCGTGCAAGTTCGATATCACTCGCCCATTTCATGGGCGACAAGAAGAATAAAGAAGTGAGAGCTGCCCCATGACCAGACGCTGCCGCGTTGGGCAACCATCGCTGGCCCGCTCCGCGGGCTTAGGGTGCGAATCGATCGACGCAAAAGTTCGACGGCTGTCCAGCCGGCCTCGCCGATTCTCGCCACCGACTATCCTTCGCTGCGGCTTCACTTTCACCAGTTCTTTTCCCAGTTTTTCCTCACCGTTCCGTATTCTTCTCTTCTTCCTCTGCGCCCTCTGCGCCTCTGCGGTGAATCTTCTCCACCGATGGACAAAGTCGCACTCATTACCCTCTCCGCCCCCTACGAGAAGCGCCCGCTTTCCGCCGTCTACACGCCTCACCAGGCCAACGCGATCGGCGCCAGCGGCAAGAACGCCACCTGCGAAATCTTCGTCGTCTCGATGTCCACACCACGCTGGCTCGAGAAGCTCATCCCCAAGGCCCGCGCCTTCAACGAACGCCCCGACAACTACGTCTACCAGGGCGCCACCTTCCACACGGTCCGCGGCTACTTCCCCCATCCCGTCGCGCTCCGCTGGAGACTTTCCCCGCGCTTCCCCCGTTTCGCCTCGCGCCTCATTACGTGGTCCATCGAAATGAAACTCGAACGCCGCCTTCGCGAAGAGGGCGTCACGCATCTGCTCATCCACGACGGCATCATGCTCGGCCCGATGGGCCGGCGCCTCGCCAGGAAACTCAACCTTCCGTGGGGAATCATCGAGCACGACCCGATCGACCTCGCGCCGGACACCGTGCAGGGCCGCTATTACACGAGATACGCGACGAACGGCGCCCGCGTCATCTTCACCGTCGGCGCGCCCTGGCTCTCGCACATGACCGGCGCGCTCGGGCTGAAGCAGACGAGGCTCGTCTCCAACGGCACGCCGCTCCCCGCGCCGCACCACTGGACCACGCCGCGCCCGGACAAATGGAAGGGCAAGAAAATCGTTCTTTGCGTCGGCGGCTATCTCGAGCGCAAAGCCCACACGATGCTCATCCGCGCCTTCCACCGCGCCAACGTGCCCGACTCGCACCTCGTCATCGTCGGCCAACCGCCCGATCACGTGCGCCGAGTCGCCGAGCAAACTAGGGCGGGCGAGCCGTCCCGCGTCGAGTTCCTCGACCACATGTCCCACGACGGCGTCATGCAGCACATGGTCTGGGCCGACCTCTTCGCGCTCCCGAGCTGGTGGGAGTCCTTCGGCCTCGTCTACGCCGAAGCGATGGCGGGCGAAACACCCGTCATCATGACCACCGACTGCGGCATGACGCACTACATCAAGCACGGCGTCCACGGCTGGATCATCCCCCACCACGACGAGGACGCCCTCGTCAACGCGCTGACCGAAGCGCTCACGACCGCCGACCTCAAGGCGATGGGCAAAGCCGGACGCGAAATGGTCGAACGCCGCCTCACCTGGCGCAACAACGCCCTCCAGATCCTCGCCGGCCTCCGGGGCGAGCCCGAACCGAAGTTCGAGTAACGATCAGCACCACGAGCCACTGCAGGCGGCGGCCTTGAGCCGACTGCAGTGCCCTCGAATTCCCACGCGCGCTACACTCCCACCATGCCCACCCAATACTTCCACAACACCATCTCAACTCCAATCGGCGAACTGACCACCGTCGTCAACGAAGCCGCCGCCGTCACCCTCGTTCACTTCGGCGCAACCACGCCCCTCAACTCCACGCACGACCCCGCCCGCACACGCGACGCGGACAACCAGTTCGCCGAGTATTTCGCCGGCGCGCGTCGCAGATTCAATCTCCCCCTCGCCCCCGCCGGCACTGACTTCCAGCGCGCCGTCTGGAACGCGCTTCTTCAAGTTCCCTTCGGCGAGACGCGCACGTATTCCCAGCTCGCGAAGATGGTCGGTCCGACCGCCGTTGCCCGCGCCGTCGGCACCGCCAACGGCGCCAATCCCATCGCCATCATCATCCCGTGCCACCGCGTCATCGGCGCCGACGGCACCCTCACCGGCTACGCCGGCGGCCTCGATATGAAACGCCGCCTCCTCGAACTCGAAGGCGCGAACGCCGAGCTCTTCGCCACTTCCCGCTGACCCCGCATTCCGGCGGGTCATGGGACTCCCGAGGTGCCACGGGCTTCGGCGGCCTTGCACCGCTGCCCTTGTCTGGCGCGACCCCGCGCGGGCATCCATCCAAAGCGATGGAAGCCAGTGGCACGAGGGCCATCGCTCAACCGACCTTGCCTATGATGCACGCCCATCAGAGGAGCCGCCCTCCGTGCCCCCACCCGCGACCGCCAAAGGCGCGAAAAAGCCACAAATCGAAACCAAGCCCGTTGCGGTGAACGCCGCCCAGGAATCACCCCGCGCGGACCGCGCCAACAACAAACGCACCACCCCGCCCATCCGCGAGTCCAACCCCGCCGCGCTGAAATCCATCTGCATCCGCGGAGCCCGCGAGCACAACCTCAAGTCCCTCAGCGTCGATATTCCCCGCGACCAGCTCATCGTCATCACCGGCCTCTCCGGCTCGGGCAAGAGCTCGCTCGCTTTCGACACCATCTTCGCCGAGGGCCAGCGCAAGTACATGGAGTCCCTCTCCGCGTACGCGCGCCAGTTCCTCGACCAGCTCAAAAAGCCCGACATCGACGACATCCAGGGCCTCCCCCCCACCATCGCCATCGAGCAGCGCTCCAGCGGCCACAACCCCCGCTCCACCGTCGCCACCAGCACCGAAATCTACGACTACCTCCGCCTCCTCTTCGCCCGCTGCGGCGGGCCCACATGCTGGGCGCCCACCAAGGTCAAGAAAGACGGCACCGTCACCGAGCGCTGCGGCCGCCCCGTCATCGCCACCAGTCCATCACAGATCACCGACGCCGTCGCTCGTCTCGCCGATGGCACGCGCCTCATGGTCCTCGCGCCTGTCGTGCGCCAGAAGAAGGGCTTCCACCGCGACGTGCTCGATGATCTCTTGAAAAAGGGTTTTATCCGCGCCCGCGTCAACGGCACGATCGTCGACCTCCGTGAAGTCCTCAAAGACGCGACCGACGAGAACCCGCTCAAGCTCGGGCGATATGAAAAGCACACCGTCGAAGCCGTCATCGACCGCATCGTCGTCTCCGCCGACGCGCGCCAACGCCTCGCCGAAAGCGTCGAGACCGCGCTGAAACTCAGCGAGGGCATCGTCGGCATCGCTGTTGAGCAGGACGGCGTAAATGCGGGCCAGTGGTCCGTCACGACCTATTCCGAAAAGCACTCCTGCCCCGAGCACCCCGAGTGCGCCCTCGAAGAACTCGAGCCGCGCATCTTCTCCTTCAACTCCCCCTACGGCGCCTGCCCCTCCTGCGGCGGGCTCGGCACCCTCCAGGAGTTCGACGAAGCCCTCGTCATCCCCAACGACTCGCTCTCCCTCGCCGAGGGCGCGGTCGTCGCGTGGGCCAAGAACGGCCCCGTCCGCGCCTGGTTCAACCGCAAGCTCCGCCGCTTCTGCAAGGAGTTCGGCGTCTCCTTCGACGCGCCCGTCAAGACATTCCCCGCCGAGGCGCTCCGCATCCTTCTCCACGGCCCCGGCGAGTCACCCAAAGGCAGGAGCAAGTTCGAAGGCGTCATCCCCAACATCGCCGCGTGGTGGAGTTCCACCGAAAACGAAAGCGTCAAGGAATGGCTCAGCGGCTTCATGAGCCAGACCCCCTGCCGCGCCTGCCACGGCGACCGGCTCCGCATCGAGTCCCTCTCCGTCTTCATCCCGCTGGGCGACTCGCTCCCCGATCACGCGCTGGAAGAGCGCCGCCGCCACGGCCTGACCGACAACCCGCGCCTCGTGAACGTCGCCGACTTCACGCGCCTCAACATCGCCGAAGCCCGACGCGTGATGGAAGCGCTCAAGCTCACCACCGAGCAGCGCCAGATCGCGGACCCGATCCTCCGCGAGATCCGAGCCCGCCTCGGCTTCCTCGCCTCTGTGGGCCTCGAATACCTCTCACTCGACCGCCGCACCGCCACCCTCTCCGGCGGCGAAGCGCAGCGCATCCGCCTCGCCACACAAGTCGGCTCGGGCCTCGTCGGCGCGTGCTACGTCCTCGACGAACCCACCATCGGCCTCCACCAGCGCGACAACGACCGCCTCATCGGCACACTCCGACACCTCTCCGACATCGGCAACACCGTCATCGTCGTCGAGCACGACGAAGACATGATTCGCTCGGCCGACTACGTCCTCGACATCGGCCCGGGCCCCGGTGTCCACGGCGGGCGCATTGTCGCGCAGGGCACCGTCGCCGAGATCGCCGCGACCCCGGGATCGCTGACGGGTGATTACCTCTCGGGTCGCCGCAAGATCGAACTCCCCGCCAAGCGCCGCGCCGTCTCCGAAAAGAAATCCATCACCATCCGCGGCGGGCGCCAGAACAATCTCAAGAACGTCAACGTCGCCGTTCCCTTGGGCGGCATCGTCTGCGTCACCGGCGTCTCCGGCTCCGGCAAGAGCACCCTCGTCAACGACATCCTCCTCCCCGCCGTCAAGCGCGAGCTCCTCGGCTCGCGCGTGAAGCCCGGCGCGCACGACAAGGTCCTCGGCATCCATCAGATCGACCGCGTCATCGAAGTCGATCAATCCCCCATCGGCCGCACCCCCCGCTCCAACCCCGCTACCTACACCGGCCTCTTCGACGATGTCCGCAAGATCTTTGCGCAAACCAAAGAAGCCAAGATCCGCGGCTACGAGCCGGGCCGCTTCTCCTTCAACGTCAAGGGCGGCCGGTGCGAGGCCTGCCAAGGCCAGGGCACCAAGAAAATCGAGATGCACTTCCTCCCCGACGTCTTCGTCGAGTGCGAGGTTTGCCGCGGCAAACGCTTCAACCGCGAAACCCTCGAAGTCCACTACCGCGGCAAGCCCATCAGCGATGTCCTTGACATGACCATCGAGGATGCCTGCACCTTCTTCGAGAACCACCCCAAGATTGCCCGCTTCGCCGCGTGCCTCCGCGACGTGGGCCTCGACTACCTCACGCTCGGCCAACCCTCGACCACACTCTCGGGTGGCGAAGCCCAGCGCGTCAAGCTCGCCACCGAGCTCGGCCAGGGTTCGACCGGCCACACGCTCTACATCCTCGACGAGCCCACCACCGGGCTCCACTTCGAAGACGTCAAGAAACTCGTGGGCGTGCTCCACCGCCTCGCCGACGCCGGCAACACCCTCGTCATCATCGAGCACAACCTCGACGTCGTGAAATGCGCCGATTGGATCATCGACCTCGGCCCCGAGGGCGGCGACGGCGGCGGCACGGTCGTCGCGTCGGGCACCCCTGAAGCTGTCTGCAAAGCCCGCGACTCCCACACCGGCCGCTACCTCGCGCCGATGCTGAAGTGAATCAAGACATTCACCGCAGAGGCGCAGAGGACGCAGAGAAGACAACGACAGAGCTCTTCTTGAATCATTCTCTTGCGCTGTCAACCGCGGCGGACCATCTGCCTCGCTTTGCCCGCCTCTGTCCTGCTCTGCGTTCAGAACTCCTGATTCAGTTTGTTTCTCTCTCCTCTTCCTCTGCGTACTCTGCGCCTCTGCGGTGAATCCTCTTACGGTAGTCTCCCCCGATGACTCGCCAGGGCCTCAAGGCCTTTCTCATCATCATGTTCGCCATGGACGCGATGATCGGCTTCGCCCTCGGCTTCGCGCTCTCGGGCCCTATCGCCGGCCTCACCCTGGGCGGCGCGATGCTCATCCTGCCCGTCGCACTCCTGGGCCTTGTGTCATGGTTCCTGAGCGCCGTCGCTCGATGGGGCGACATGGCCGCGCACTACCCCTCCACGGTCCCACCTCCGCCGGACAACCGCATGGAGCCGCTCCTGACGTCGATCGCCCTCCGCTGGCGCTGGTTCGGCATCAACAACTGCGTCGAGTGGCGCGCCGACGACGACTACCTGCACCTCGTCTTCGCGCTCCCCTTCGCCCGCGCCACGCCGCCCGTCTCGATCCCCTGGGGCGAGACCGAGATCACACTCGTCAACAAGAAAACCTTCCGCCTGGACGCCGGCGGTTTCAGCCTCTGGGTGCCCGAAGCCCTGGTGAAAAAAGAGCTCGCGCTCCGGGCCGGCCTTCAATAGCCCAGTTTCCGCGCCTCACCCGTTCACATCTCGAAGTTCGCAAATGGGCTCGTCGTCGCGATCGTCCCCGTCGCCGTGATGATCGGGCCGACCGTCTGCGTGCCGGTGATCGAATAGTTCGTCGTGTTCGATCTGGCCGTGTTGCGCACGATGAAGTTGGAGCCCGAGCCGGGCTCGTTCTTGATCCCGATACCGTTGCCCGTCACGTAGTTGTTCTCGACATGGTTGGCCGGCAGCATCAGGTGGATCCCCACGCCGTTCGTGTTCACGGCGCAAACGTTCCCAACGATCCGCGTCTGCGCGTTGCAGCGGATGCCGTCGCCCAGATTATTGTTGACCGTACAGCCCTCGACGACCGTGTACGACCCCACCTCGAGCCCGTGCGACGTGTTGAAGAAGATGCTGCACGAGCGAACAACACCCGTCGTGCTCACCAGGATGCCCTCGTTCCCGTTGCTCGAGCTGACGCACCGGTCGATCACCACCTGGCTGCCAGCGATGATCCCGATCTGCGCGTTCTCCGTCGCCGTGCACCCGACGATCGTCGAGTTCGAGTTCAGATTGATGCCGTGATTCCCGTTCCCGATCGACCGGATGTTTTCCAGTTGCGCGCCCGACGACATCCCCAGATGCACGCCGCTCCCGCCCCACGACCGCACCGATCCATTGCGGATCGCCACGCTCTTCGACAACACGGTGGCGCGGACCCCCTCGAGCGAGCCGGGCACACCCAGGAGTTCGAAACCCATCAGGTCGATCGTCACGCCGCTCGACGCGATCTCGATCCCGATCTTCCCCGACTGCCCCATCACATTCCCCGCGAGGTAGTACGAGCCCGGCTGGGTGATCTTGAACATCGAAGGCGTCGCGTCCGCATCGCCGGGCGTGTTGACCGCATTAATCACAATCCGCGGCTCCGGACCCGGCGTCGGTGCGACCACACCCACCGGCGGATTGAGATCTCCCGCCAGCACCGCCGAGGCGAGAACGCACGCGAACCCCACCGACACGGGCAGACGACTGACTTCAAATGTCTTTCTCATGACCACAGACCCTGGATGGAATGAACAGCCAACCCGAGGCGCAACATCGCCCCGCCAACCCCTAATGCAACACTTCAACTGTTCTCGGCTCATCCATCCCGCCCCCCACACCGCAATTCTGACGAAAACCGGCAGATCCTGTGAAAATGGCCTTCTTCCGAGCCCTTCTTCTCGATTTTGTGGCGTGACCTCTACGAACGGCGATCACCCTGTGTTACATTGAACCGGGCCCGACACCGCACACCGGAGACCGCTCCATGAAACTCCGCGCCGCGACGATTGTCGCCCTCCTCGCTTCCGCCGCTCTAGCCAGCCCGACCGTGGACCCGGCCCACAAGTTCGCGTGGACTGAGAACTGCGGCTGGACCAACTGGGCCGACGCCAACGGCGGCGCTTCCGGCGCCCGCATCGGCAACACCTACATGTTCGGCTTCGTCTGGGGCGAGAACATCGGCTGGATCAACCTCGGCGACGGCACCCCCGCCGACGGCTTCTCCTACGCCAACGCCACCGGCGCCGACTTCGGCGTCAACCGCAACTCCTCGACCAACTTGCTCTCCGGCTACGCCTGGGGCGAAAACGTCGGCTGGATCAACTTCTCAGGCGGCGCTCTCGCCTCACCCCCCCAGCCCGCGCGTTACGACCCCGTCACCCGCCGCCTCCATGGCTACGCCTGGGGCGAGAACATCGGCTGGATCAACCTCGACGACGCCACGAACTACGTCGCCTTCCGCACCGCATGCACAGGCGACATCGACGGCAACCGCGCTATCGGCCTCTCTGACATCGCCCAGGTCATCACCTGCTGGGCCCAGCCCCGCTCCTGCAACCCCAAGGCCGACCTCGACAACAACAACTCCATCGGCCTCGGCGACATCGCCGTCATCATCGGCAACTGGGCCACGTCCTGCCCGTAAGCACCGCCGCCGTCCTCACACTCCTGGATTTGTGCCACGACCTTGCTGCTCTGAGCAAGGTCGTGCTCTTTGGCCCCCGCTGATCTGCACTCTGCCTAACTCACCATCGACCCCGGCGGCACGTCCCCCGAAGGCGTCAGCACCACGACCTTCCGTTCAACCCCCTCCCCCGCCGCGTCCTTCGGGACATCACTCGCCGCAAGCAGCATCCCGCGCGATTCCTCGCCCCGGATCATCCGCGGCGCCAGATTCGCCACGATCACGATCAGCTTCCCGACCAAGTCCTCGGGCTTGTAATACGCCCGGATCCCGGCGCAGATCTGCCTAGGCGTCCCGCTCCCATCGTCCACCTGCAACTTCAGGAGTTTGTCCGCGTTCGGGTGCGGCTCGCACGCCAAAACCTTCGCAACCCGAAGGTCCACTTTCGCAAAGTCCTCAAATGTGATCCCCGGCTTCGCTTCGCTCACGGTGCGCTCCTGTCCCCGCCTCTGCGGAAGCGGGATCGCCCAGTTTAGCGGCCCATCGCCTCTGTGAAGCGACCATCGCTCGCTCGCCGATACCACTAGGACCGCCCCCCCGTCCGTGGCGGTCTATTGTCTTTCACCCAATACCCGATCCGTTCCGCGGGAGCCGCGCCTTGACCCCCATCACCACCGGCCGCCGTCGTCACCACGCCCTTCGTTCCGTGCTCGCCGTGGTCGGCGTCCTCGTTCTAGGCGGGAACGTGCTGGGCCAAGCGCTCCAGTCGCGCCTCGAGGCCGCGATCTCCAACAGCGCCATCGGCGAGACAAAGTTCGCCGTCCACGTCATCGACTGCACGACGAACAACGTCCTCGCCTCGTCGAACCCCGACGCCTCGATGATCCCGGCGTCCAACATGAAGCTCCTGACCTCCGGTGCCGCGCTCAGCACCCTCCGCCCCGACTTCGTCTTCCGCACCGAGCTCTTGCGCCAGCCCGCCACCGCGACGACGCCCGAGCGCATCATCCTCAAGGGCTCCGGCGACCCCGCCCTGGGCGACCCCAAGCTCCTCGCCGCGATGGGCATCAAGGCGGACGACATCTTCGATGAGTGGGCCAAGGCCGCCGCGAAGTCCGGCACAGTCAAACCCGAAGTCGTCATCGACGACCGCGTCTTCGACCGCCAGTACGTCCATCCCACGTGGCCAGCGAACCAGCTCAACCGCTGGTACTGCTCCGAAGTCACGGGCATCAACTACCACACGAATCTGCTCGCGATCTTCACCGACTGCCGCGAGATCGGCCGGCCGCCACGCCTGACCACCGAGCCTTCCGCTCCCTGGATCCAGATCACCAACAAGGCCCGGTGCGTCAACGAGGGTCGCCACTCCGTCTGGGTCGCCCCCCAGCCCAACGAGCCCAACACGTTCATCCTCAGCGGCGATGCCCGCCACGCCAACGAACCCGTCGAAGTCTGCCTCCAGAACACCCCCAACGTTATCTCGCGGCTGCTCGAGGACGCCCTCAACCGCGCCGGCGTCAGCCCCTCCAAGGTCCGCTTGGCCGACGCCGAGGAAACCTTCCCCGGGGCCACCGCAATCCATGTCGTCCAGACGCCGATGTCGCGGGTCCTCGACCGGTGCAACAAGGACTCATACAACCTCTACGCCGAGTGCCTCCTCAAGCGCATGGGCAACGTGGTGACCGGCGCTCCCGGCTCCTGGCCCAACGGCTCGACCGTCGTCCGTATGGTCCTTCTGGATCGCCTAGGACCCGCGGCGGGGCAGGCCTTCACCGTCGCCGATGGCTCCGGCATGAGCCGCGAAAACCGCGTTACCACCCGCATGCTCGCCGCCTGGCTGGTCTCGCTCCAATCCGATGAGACCATCGCCGACACCTTCATCGCCAGCCTCCCGAAGGCCGGCGAGGAGGGCACCCTTCGCAAGCGGTTCCACGAGCATGGCATCGACCTCAAAAACGATGTCCGAGCCAAGACCGGCTACATCTCGGGTGTGTCGTCTTTGTCAGGTTACGTGCTGGGCGCGAACGGCAACCGCCGCGTCGCATTCTCGATCATCGCCAACGACAAGCCCAATCGCGTGAGCCTCGACGCCATCTGGAAGCTCCAGGAATCGATCGTCGAGACCATCGACAAGTGGATCACTCGCGCCGGCGACCGCGGCTAGGCCAACTTGATTAGAGCCTTCGGCGCCAGCCCAACGCGCTTCCCGTCGCATATTCAACAAGTGCCCGATCACGGCGAGCGCTGGGGCACGCTCCCAGAGCGCATCCCGCGACGACATCTCCTCTCAACGTCCAGCCGCCCCAATGAAAAACCCGAAGGCCTCTCGACCCTCGGGCTTAAGCTCTCTTGTACTTCCCT